>CAYLLE010000015.1:0-17627 GCA_964384485.1 uncultured Spirochaetales bacterium
TGTAATAGGTGTGATCATAAGTAACCTCCACCCTTGTTAACCGGTTTTTTTTCAAATCTGATTCAAAAAGTCCGAAAAATATTCCAACAATAATTTTCGCAACAGTCCTAAAAGGCTGCCAAACAGCCGGCAGCCCTTGTAATTGACTTATATTCCGTTCCGGTTCCGCCGGATAAACTCGCCTTCAGTCTGATTTGACTCCGGTGTGTAACCGGGGATGGGCATAATTCTTTCGTGAATGGCATCGATGATCCATTCCTTCTGAGGAAAGAAAACCTCTTCCATTTCAGCAGCCGGTGTGATCCAGTTACGGGATCCTACAACAACAGGCGGGGCGTCCAGATAATCAAACGCTGTCTGGGATATCGTGGAAGCCATGGTGTGGAGATAGGATCCCCGCTCACACGCGTCCGAAGAAAGCACGATCTTCCCGGTTTTCTTTACCGATTCGATGATCGGATCATAATTCAGCGGGTTGATGAACCTTGCGTCGATGACTTCAGCTTCCAAACCATATTCTACGGAGAGCGTTTCAGCCGTTTCCATAGCTTTGTACAGGGTGGCGCCTATCGTCAAAATGGTAATATCTTTGCCGGATCTTTTTACGGCGGGTTCCCCTTCCGGTATTTCGTAGAATCCTTCAGGTACACCTTCGCTTACAAACTGCTCACCGATATCGTAAAGCCGCTGGCTTTCAAAAAAGATAACCGGATCGGTACCGCGCAGGGCTGTATTCATCATCCCTTTAGCATCGTACGGTGTTGCCGGAAACATCACTTTAAGACCCGGGATATGGGCGACCAGTGAGGTCCAGTCCTGTGAATGCTGGGCTCCGTATTTGCTGCCAACTGAGACCCGTACCACTAGCGGCATCTGGAGAACTCCGGCCGACATGGACTGCCATTTAGCCGCCTGGTTGAAAATCTCGTCTCCCGCTCTCCCCATGAAATCGCAGTACATGAGTTCGACCAGAGCCCTTCCTCCGGATAAGGCGTAACCCACGCCTGAGCCTACAATGGCTCCCTCGGAAATTGGTGAGTTAAAGAGCCGGTGGTAGGGTAGTGCTTCGGTTAATCCCCGGTATACCGCGAAAGCTCCGCCCCAGTCCCTGTTCTCTTCGCCGTACGCGACCAGGGTGGGATCCTGGTAGAACCGGTGAATCACCGCTTCAAAAACCGCGTCCCGGTATGAAAAGGTCTTCATTTTGCTGACCGGTTTTCCTTCTTCATCGAATGCGTACCTGTTTTTGCTTGCAAGCAGCTTTACCCGGGGATTTTCTTCCAGACTCATAAGTACTTCCGGCTCTCTGTCGTCCAGGGAATCGGCCTTCTGGTTGGAAAACATAAAAGATCCGATTTTTTCACCGTCCATCCGGGGTGATTTTTCTAACGGTACCGCAATTTCGGCGGCCCGTTTTACTTTTCGGATAACTTTTTCCTGAAGGTCCTCCAGTTCCTTATCCGAAATAATTCCGTTCTCGGTAAGATAGCTTGAATACCCCTTTATGCAGTCCGCCTCTTCCCAAAGCTGAATTTCTTCTTTGGTGCGGTAGGATGACGCGTCGGAAGGTGAATGGCCCGAAATCCGGTATGTTACCGTATCAAGGAGGGCCGGTCCGTTACCTTTCAGGAGGATGTCTTTTTTCCGGGCGACAGCATCTGCCATGGATAGCGGATTATATCCGTCCACCCGTTCGGCGTGCATGTTTTCAGGATTCACTCCCGCGCCGACCCGGGCGAGCATCTCGTAACCCATGGTTTCACCCGATGTTTGACCGCCCATTCCGTAAAAATTGTTGATGAAATTAAACAGCACCGGAGGCGCGCCGCCGACTTCCTTGTCCCACAGGTTCCGGTACTGATCCATTGCCGCGATCATCATCCCTTCCCAAACCGGACCGCACCCCATGGAAGCATCTCCAATATTGCCGATTACGATACCGGGTTTCCGGTTGATCCGCTTAAACATGGCAGATCCCGCGCAGATATCGGCAGAACCGCCCACAATGGCGTTATTCGGCATGCTGCCGAAGGGAGGAAAAAAGGTATGCATGGAACCGCCGAGTCCCATGTTAAAACCGTTTTCCCGGGCGAAAATTTCGGCAAGAACTCCGTAGAGTACGTAGTCTTCCGCGAGGTCCTGCACCGATTCCGCCGCTTCTTCATCTATAGCCCGGAGAATCGCGCCGTCCATATAGGATTCCATGATTTCCCGGATCTTTTCATCGGGAAGTTTGTCGATGGCGGAGTAGCACTTCGCGAGAATTTCGCCGTGACTTCGGTGGGAACCGAATATGAAGTCGTCCACATCAAGGTGCACACAGAGACCGACGGCTGAAGCTTCCTGACCAATGGAGAGATGGGCCGGACCTTTGTGATTGTATTCAATACCCCGATAAGATCCCTGGGTCTTTATATCGTTGAGCATGGTCTCGAATTCCCGGATGATGAGCATATCGTAGAGCATTTTCTTCATCACTTCGGGACCGTAAGTCTTTTTCTCTTTTTCAATATCCGGAGTATAGGTATTTACCGGAATATCTTTGATCTTCATTTTTCCTTTTTTCCGAACAATTTTCGGATCGACTATTATGCTTTTAGGCATTATTTTCTCCTTTCTTATTCAATCCCCCAGAGGACATCTTTCAGTACCTCCGATACGGTTGGGTGGGGGAATATGATTTCCTTTATGTCTTTTACTCTTAGTTCAGCTTCTATCATCATGGCCGCGCCGTAAATCAGCTCCGAAACTCCGGTACCGAGCATCTGAACACCTAAAATCTGTCCTGTCTCGGTATCGGTGACCGTTTTGACCGTGCCCCGTTCACCCGGATTTTCCGCGAGATATCTGCCGCTGATCTTTAGCGGCGCTTCCGCTGTCCGCGGTTCGTATCCCGCTTCCTTCGCCTGTTCTTCGGTGTAACCGCAGCCGGCAACCTCGGGGATTGTAAATACAACCCACGGCACAGCGTGGTACCGCATTTCCTGCTCCCCCGGATTCCACATATCCCCGACGGCCACGTCAGCCATCCGGTATGCCGAATGGGCAAGCAGAGACTTGCCGGTCACGTCTCCGGCCGCGTAAACCCCGGGCAGGTTTGTCCGCATCCGGTGATCAACTTTTATGCCGAACCGGTCATAATCAAGTCCTGCTTCATCGAATCCGTTCCCGGACAGGTTCGGTTTCCGTCCCACCGAGAGGAGGATGATGTCCGAGGTTACGGCGGACTTTCCGCCTTCCTTCTCGTAGGTTACCGTGTTTCCGTCAATGTTCAGAACACGGGAACTTAGGTGGAAATCAACTTTTTTCATCGACTTCCTGAGCAGTGAGGCAAAATCCCGTTCCATAAACGGAATTATTTCATCCATCATCTCAATCACGGTGACCTTTGTGCCCACCGCGGAAAAAAGCGACGCGAATTCCATCCCGATATAACCGCCGCCGATCACAGTCAGTGATTCAGGCTGCTCAGTTACATCCAGGATTTCGGTGCTCGTCATTACTGCCTTGCCGTCGGCTCCGGGGATCGGAGGAACCGCCGAGGAAGAGCCGGTCGCGATAAGGACCTTTTCTCCCCGGTACTCTTTTCCGTCAACTTCGATTCTGCCCGGACCCGTCAATGTGCCCCGTCCCGAAATCACTTCGATATTATGCTGCTTCATCTGAAACTGAATACCCTTTACCAAAGTTGATACCGTTTTCTGCTTCCAGGAAACGGCTTCCGCCAGATTAAAAGAAACATTTTCGGCTGTTACCCCGAACCGTTTTCCTTCCCGGGCGTGGAGGTACAGCTTCGCTGAGTGGAGGAGAGTTTTTGTCGGTATACATCCGACATTAAGACAAGTACCCCCAAGGGTTTCCGCCTCGACCAGGAGCACCGATTTTCCAAGGGAACCGGCCCGTTCCGCGGCATGATACCCTGCGGGTCCTCCGCCAAGAATTATCAAATCATGCATTCCGCCCTCCTATACCGCCAGAGTAATGGTGAAATCAGCCAGCGCGTCTTTTAGCGCTTTAAGAAACCGCGCTGCCGGTGCCCCGTCAACCGCCCGGTGGTCAATCGTAAGGGAAAGTCCCATATGGGGCGTGAACACCGTTTCCGTTCCCCGTATAACCGGCTTCGGAACGGCTGAACAAACTCCGAGAATCGCCACCTGCGGGGGATTCAGAACCGGAGTAAACATTTCCACATCCAAAGCACCCAGATTGGTCACGGTGAAAGTGCCGCCGGACAGTTCGTCAGGCTTGATGTTCCCCTCGAGACAAGCTGTTCCCAGCCGTTTTGCTTCAGCCGACAGTTCCTTCAGGGAAAGATCCTGGGCATTTTGGATAACCGGTACCATAAGTCCTCTTGGGGTATCTACTGCAAATCCCAGATGGACGGAACCGTACTCGAGGATCGATTCGCCTGTCATATGGGCATTCATGAAGGGAAACTTCTGCAAAGTCTTCACTGCCGCGTACATGACCATTCCGTTAATGGTGATTCCGGCGACATCATGTTCGTCCGGGGCTTCTTTCAGCTGTTTCCGGTAGGATAAAATATTCTGTGCGTCCGCTGAACTGTGCAGGGTAAGCTGGGCGGTTGTCTGCAGCGACTCATGCATCCGCTCGGAAATCAGCTTCCTTATACCGCTTACCTTCCGTTCGGTCACCTGTCCTTCAGCGGGCTGTTCTTGCTGTGCAGCCGGTTCTCTTCCCATATCGGCGGCCGTAACTCTCCCGCCGATACCGCTTCCCCGGTCAGGTCTGCCCGCACCGCCCGCGGCTGATTTTGCCCGGGCTGCCGGCGTCATTGGTTCGCCCCTTTCCGCGGCTTTCAGAACATCTCGTTCGATAATCCGGCCGTGGGGTCCACTTCCGGACAGGACTGCGGGATCAACACCCTTTGCTTCTGCCGTCTTTTTGGCCCGGGGAGATATGCCGCCTCGTCGTTCTGATTCGGAAACCGCCTGTTTGACCTGAGTTTCCTGTTCCTGTTCGTCAACCTTCTTTTCCGGTTCGACCGGTTCGGCCGGTTTTGCCGGTGATTGTTTTTCCTGTTGCTGTTCCCGGGGCTCCGGCGCCTCACGGCCCTTTTCACCGGGTTGTCCCACCAGCGCGATGGGTTCTAAAACGGGGACTTCATCCCCTTCCTCGCGGTACACCTCAAGCAGGGTCCCCGATTCGGGTGCCTCTACTTCGAAGGTCGCCTTATCTGTTTCCACTTCACAAACCGTTTCACCCTGTTCGACCGAATCGCCGGCCTGTTTTTTCCATTCCAGAATGATACAGCTTTCAACAGATTGTCCCTGTCTCGGCATAAGTATTTCTGTTGCCATTCCTTAACTCCTCTTTTGTTCAGAATCAGCTAATGTCACCGAAACCCCTTTCTCCCGGAGCTTCTCCAGTTCCTCACCCGGTATGCCGCTGTCCGTGATAATCCTGTCCATAGCATCGAGAGGAAGCACCTGGACGAAGCCCCGGCGGCCGTATTTCGTGCTGTCGGCTACCAAAACCGAGCGGTCCGCCTGGGCCGCCATCATTTTGACGATCTCCGCGCCCTCTACCAGATGGGTGGTTAGTCCCCCGTCTGTGGAAAAGCCGTCGGTTCCCACAAATGCGGTGCTTACGTGAAACCGTTTCAGCTCTTCAAGCGCCAGCGGCCCCACAACCGATTCTGTGGAAGGACGGAATTCTCCGCCTACCAGGGTCAGCCGGAGGGAGGGATTGGTCCGTCCCATGGGAAGGATCAGGGTGGAATTGGTGACGATCCGGATATCCCGCTTTCCGTAGAGATATCTGCAGATCATGGCGGTTGTGGTCCCGGCTTCAATCATGACAGTATCCCCGTCCTGGATCATATCCGCAGCAACTTTGGCTATTCTGCTTTTTTCACTGGTTTGTTTCCGCTGCCGCTCCATTATGTCTGGGTGGAATGCCGGAAAAGCACCGCCCCGGGTCCGGATAATGAATCCTTTATCGGACAGATTGTTCAGATCATTCCGGATGGTAACCGGTGAAACGTGCAGAATCTCACTGAGCCTGCTGACTGATGCATCGGAATTTTCGCATAGCAGGTCTATGATTGATTTTTCTCTTTCGGAAAGGTTTTGAATCATTTACTAATTCCTTTCGAATACATGTCGGTATAGTACCAAATTATTGCCGGTCCGGCAAGCACATGGCCGTTTACTCAGCCAATTATATGAATCGGAGTCACCGGAAATGATCGTTTTTACGTGAAAAAAACATGCTGGGAATTACTGGTGCTTAATGAGCATTAAAAAACTGCCCGGCAGAGCCGGGCAGTAGTATATATGGTGTTTGCGAGGGGATCAGCCGTATAGGGGGCCGAAGTTCCGGCATGCCCGGTAATCGGCGCCTTCCGGGTCCATCCCGAACATATTCCAAGTGGTGGGCCGGAAAATTCGTTTTTCTTCTATATTATGCATGTTTACCGGAATTCTGAGGATTGAAGCTAAAGTTATCAAATCTGCTCCGATATGACCGTAGCTGACTGCTCCGTGATTCGCGCCCCAGTGGGCCATAACTTCGTAGACATCCCTGAATACCGAGTTCCCGGTAAGCCGGGGGGCGAACCAGGTTGTGGGCCATGTCGGATTCGTCCGCTGATCCAGGGTATCATGCACGTCTTCCGGAATGGTCACTGTCCATCCTTCCGCTATCTGCAGGACCGGTCCGATACCGTCCACGATATTGATTCTGGACATGGTGATCGGCATATCACCTTCCGTGAGGAAGTCGGTTGAGTATCCGCCCCCCCGGAAGTATCCCGCTTCGGCAGGCCGGAACAAGGTAGCTTCCAGGCAGGCTTCTGCTTCTTCAGGGGTGATATCCCAGTACGGTTTCATGACCGGTTTCCCGTTTCTTTTCTGCTGTCCCGTACCGTCCAGGGTTGTTGAGCCGGAGTTGATAAGGTGGATCAGCCCTCCCGCGGCATTTCCGGTGAGGGTCTTGCCGGTCACCCGTTTGACGGCTTCCGGGCTCCAGTATGTCCGGACGTCGGAGAAGATCTGAGATGTGCCGGTTAGAAGATGACCGAAGAGCATCGCCGCTCCGTTAAGGCTGTCGTTCTCCGTCGCGAAAATGAAAGCTTCCCGAATTCCGTTCCAGTCGAAGGAAGTATTAAGGAAGGTTTCGGTAAAATCGCCGTTGGGAAAGTGATCTGTCCACTGACGTTGTCCCTGGAAACCGCCGGCTATTGCGTTGTGGCCGAGGGCCTCTTCGCCGAATCCCATAGCCGCCAGCTTCGGATTTCCAACCATCATGTCTCTGCAGATCAGGGTCATTTTTACCACAAACTCCCAGTCTTGTTCCTTTTGTTCTCGGGACCGCTGCTGGGACTGTTCGTTCGGATCGGTCCCTTCCTTGCAGTTTTTCTTCGTCCACTCCAAGGCCATCCGGAATTCGTCTTTATCATAGATCCCTTCATCTATTCTTCTGATGATTTCCGACATGTCCACATATTCGTTCCGCATCCCCAGGTATTTCTGGAAAAAGTTCTCGTTTACAATGGAACCGGCTATTCCCATGGATACCGAACCGACGGAAAGGTAGGATTTACCCCGCATTGTGGCCGCCGCGAGACCAGTCCGGACGAAAGCAATGATTTTCTCCCGAACATCCTCCGGTATCGAAGTGTCGCCGGCATCCTGTACATCCCTTCCGTAAATTCCGAAGGCGGGAAGCCCCTTCTGATTGTGGGCTGCCAGAACAGCGGCAAGATATACCGCTCCGGGACGTTCGGTACCGTTAAATCCCCACACCGCTTTCGGACGGACCGGATCGGTGTCCATGGTTTCCGTCCCATAACACCAGCACGGGGTGACGGTGAGTGATATGCCGACCCCTTCTCTCGCGAACTTGTCCGCGCACCTGGCCGCTTCCGCCACACCGCCGATGGTTGAATCGGCGATCACACATTCTACCGGGAGACCACAGGGGTGGCGCAGATTGTCACTGATAAGCCGGGCGGCCGATTTCGCCATCTCCATGGTCCGGTTCTCTAATGATTCACGGACACCTCCGAGACGTCCGTCGATGGTGGGCCGAATTCCTACTTTCGGAGGAGATCCCTCTAGACGGAAATCCGGTTTCAAAGTCTGTAAATTGGAAAGGTCTGCCATACATATCCTCGCTCATTAATTTTATTCTACTCATTATAGCCCAGGCAGGGAAAATTCCGCAATTGCCATAATACAAAATCGGCCATGAACTGCCTTGTTTCTCCAATTCTCTCTTACTATTTTATAAGTCAGGAGGATGTGATGATAACCGACATTAAAAAGTACCTTGGCGGCGAAGCAGAGGATTTATTGAACCACGAATGTATTTTTCCGAAGGAGAAGCTTAATCTTCCAGGTCCCGATTTTGTCGACCGGGTCTTTCTGCAGACAGACCGCTCACCTGCGGTTCTGCGGAACCTGCAGACGATTTTTAACCACGGAAGACTCGGGGATACCGGTTACCTTTCCATCCTGCCGGTGGATCAGGGAATAGAACATTCCGCCGGATCTGCCTTTTCACCCAATCCGGTGTTTTTTGATCCCGCCAACATCGTTGAATTGGCCATCGAGGGCGGATGCAACGCGGTGGCATCTACGTTAGGCGTACTCGGCGCGGTATCCCGTAAAGCACATAAGATTCCGTTCATCGTCAAACTGAACCATAATGAACTTCTATCCTATCCGAATGCTTACGATCAGATTCCATTTGCTTCAGTTGATCAAGCTTTTGATTTAGGCGCGGTCGGTGTAGGAGCGACCATATATTTCGGATCACCCGAATCCAACCGCCAAATTGTAGAAATCTCGGAAGCGTTCCGCCGTGCCCATGAATTGGGACTGGTTACCATCCTGTGGTGTTATGTCAGGAACGAGGCCTTTGAGACCGGAGGGGTCAATTATGAACGGTCCGCCGATTTGACTGGTCAGGCGAATCATCTAGGCGTTACCATCGAAGCGGACATTATCAAGCAGAAGGCGCCGGAAAACAACGGAGGATTCAATGCGGTTAAGTTCGGTAAAACCGACGAGAGAGTGTATTCAAAGCTTTCAACAGACCATCCGATTGATTTGAACCGGTACCAGGTTATAAACTGTTACCTGGGCCGGATCGGGCTGATCAACTCAGGGGGTGCTTCCTCAGGAGAAGATGATTTCGCTCAAGGGGTAAAGACCGCTGTTATCAACAAAAGGGCCGGGGGTATGGGGCTTATTTCGGGCAGAAAGGCCTTTCAGCGGCCCATGGCTGAAGGGGTAGAGTTTCTCCATGTAATACAGGATGTTTACCTGAGCAAAGACGTAACTATCGCCTAAACAGCAATTCCCGGTGATTCCGATTTATGTAATTGATAGGAATAAAACAATTTATAAATCTTTATGCGAATGTGATCATCGGAAATTGATGTCGCCTAAATTACCAGGTTTACCGCGCTGAGTGCGGCTAAAGCCTGGATAACAACCGAGAATGCCTTTTGGGGAATACGCTTGAGGACAATTCTGCCTAATACCGCCCCTAACACGATGGCCGGTATAAGAATACTGTTGGTCAGCAGACTCGATGCTGTGATAAGACCTAACGAAGCGCTGAAGGGCACTTTTATCGTATTCATAGCAATAAAGTACCATGCACCCGTTCCGATATATTCTTCTTTCGGAAGCTTCATGGATGTCAGATAGATCATCATGATCGGTCCGGCCGCGTTTGCCATCATGGTGGTTATGCCGGCGGTGATTCCCATTATTCCCGAGAACCACCAATTATCGGGGATCGGAACATCTTTGTTGCGGATGATAAACAGTCTGATAAAATGGACCAGGAGCATGATAAGGACGATAATCCCGATAATCGGTTTTAGTTCTTCATTGTTTACCCGGCCGAGGAGAAAATACCCGATGATGATTCCGGCTAACGCCCAGGGGGCAAGTTTTAGAATATACCGGAACTTTCCCTTGCGCCGGTAGTATATGACAGCAAAAATGTCTCCGATAATGAGCATGGGGAGCAGAAAACCGGTAGAAGCTTTTGCCGGGAGTACCTCGGCGAGAATGGGAACTATAAGGATACCCATACCTGGGATGCCTGTTTTTGTTATGCCGATCAGGACGGCGGCACCGGCGATTACAGCCCATTGAATCCAGGTTAAAGTTAAAAGCATATGGGGAGCATAGTACGGGTGATGTCTCCTCCCGTCAACTGCAGTTAATAGGAAAATTGGCAGATTCCATTGACAAAGGGCATGGATTTTGTTAGTTTTCGTTAGATTATATACGACTGCCCTTGTAGCTCAGTCGGTAGAGCACCTCCATGGTAAGGAGGGGGTCATCGGTTCAAGTCCGATCGAGGGCTGTTCCGTTTACGCGGAAACTGCTTTTTTACAATATGTTCGATCCCGTCCATTGACCTTGGTGCAGGTTTTGCTGTAAACTGCATTTTTAAGAAGGGATTATCTATTCTAATCAGGAGTATTGGCTATGGCAAAATCCAAAGGAAGTGTTGAACTTGTGGCTCTGCAGTGCAGCGAATGCAAGCGGAAAAACTATACAACAAAAAAGAATCGGAAAAATATTCAGGGAAAACTTGAATTTAATAAATATTGTAAATTTGATAAGAAGCATACGCTTCATAAGGAAGCAAAAGTTAAGTAGAGCAATTTCTTCCCCTGTTAGGGGGAGTTAATGATATAGGTCAGTAGCTCTAACGGCTAGAGCGCCGGTCTCCAAAACCGGATGTTGTAGGTTCGAATCCTACCTGACCTGGGAGTAAAACTCGTATGAAAAAAATTATCAAGTTTTTTAAGGACAGTTACGCTGAGCTGAAAAAGGTTCAGTGGCCTTCCCGGGATGAGGTTGTATCTTCTACCAAGGTTGTGCTTATATCGGTAGCAATCTTTGCGGCTGTTTTAGGTCTGGTTGATTTTCTTCTCCTTACGGGAATAGATATTATATTCTAAATTTACAGTATCCTGTGCTAGTTGTTTTCTATATATTACTATACAGTGGGATACTGTTTAAAAAATTTAGGAAGGAATACAGAAACGTATGGCAAAAGGTTGGTATGTTATCCATACCTATTCCGGTTATGAAAATAAGATAGAAAAAACAATTCGGATGCTCATGGATGATGGAGAGTTTGAAGACGTTGTTTTTGATATCAAGGTTCCCGCCGAGCAGGTAGTAGAAGTTAAAGAGGGCAAGAAAAAAGTATCGACGAAGAAATTTCTTCCCGGCTATATTCTTCTGGAAATGGACCTTCCTGACCGGAATTGGAAAGTATTTTGTTCAAAAATAAGAAGAATTCAGGGAGTAACCGGATTTGTCGGTTCTTCACCGGGTGTAAAACCTCAGCCGATCAGTTCTGATGAAGCGAAATCAATTCTTCAGAAGACAGGTGCGATAAAAGGCGGAAAACCGCTGAAGCCGAAACAAACCTTTTCCGCGGGAGAAAGCGTGCGGATAATAGACGGTCCCTTCGATTCTTTCACCGGTAATATAGAAGAAGTTAATACTGAAAAGGGTAAACTCCGTGTAATGGTTGGAATTTTCGGAAGAGCTACTCCTGTGGAGGTTGATTTTCTGCAGGTCGAGAAGGTTTGATCCGGAGGTTTTGACGTTTCGGCTGTAATTTGTGAACAGGTATTTGCGTGTATCCATATATGGGGATGAGCAAATCGTATTATATAAAAGCGGATATTTAATATAAATGTCCGCACCATGTGGGAGTCTGAAATCTACGAAGGACGCTAGGACCACAAAGGAGAAATAATGGCAAAGAAGAAGGTTAATGCTGTCATTAAACTTCAAGTGCCGGCAGGAAAAGCCACTCCGGCGCCGCCGGTAGGACCAGCTCTTGGTCCTCATGGAGTCAGTGCGCAGCAGTTTGTTCAGCAGTTCAACGATGTTACAAAGAATATGGAACCGGGGATACTTGTGCCGGTTATCATTTCTGTGTATGCGGACAGGTCGTTTTCTTTTATTACGAAGACTCCGCCTGCCGCGGTACTTATCAAACGGGCTATCAATCTGGATAAGGGGTCGGCTGAACCTCACCGGTTAAAGGTCGCAAAATTGCCCAAGGCCAAGCTGCAGGAGATAGCTGAGACAAAATTTAAAGATTTGAACGCGAACGATATTGATGCCGCTATGAAAATCATCGCCGGTACTGCCCGCAGCATGGGTGTGGAAACGGAGGCGTAGCATGAGACGAGGCAAAAAATATCTGGAAGCAGTAAAAAAATATGACAAGGGAACCCCTTACGCGACTGAGAACGCAGTGGAACTCGTAAAAGATCTCGCGTATGCTAAATTCGATGAAACCGTTCAGCTTTCCGTAAAGCTGAATCTGAAGAAGAGCGCGAATGTCCGGGATACGCTGGTGCTTCCCCATCAGTTTACTACCGAAAAGAAGATTCTTGTTTTTGCAAAAGGTGATAAGGCGAAAGAAGCAGAAGAAGCCGGTGCGGCATATGTGGGTGATGACGATCTGATCGAAAAGATCAAAGACGGATGGCTCGATTTTGATGTCGCTGTCGCAACACCCGACATGATGAAGGATGTCGGTCGGCTGGGTCCGATTCTCGGAAGACGCGGACTTATGCCCAATCCTAAAACGAGAACGGTAACCAACGACCTGCATGACGCCATCGCCGAACTGAAAAAGGGACGGGTTGAGTATAGGTCCGATAAAACCGGTGTTGTGAATATTGCGGTGGGCCGGGTATCCATGGAACCGGAAAAGCTTCAGGAGAATATTCAGATACTGGTTTCAGAAATCAGTAAGAAAAAACCGTCGGATTCTAAGGGTGATTTTGTGAAATCCGTTCATATCTCGTCAACCATGGGTCCCGGGGTAAAGATTGCTGTTGACGGTCAGCAGGAAGGGGGAGAATGATGGCAGACGTAAAAGAGAAAAAAATTCAGCAGTATAAATTAGACGCGGTCGCGGAATTAAAGACTCAGTTTGGTGATGTCCGGGATTTTATTTTTACCGACTACCGCGGTCTTACCGTGGAGCAAATTACCGAACTTAGAAATAGGTTAAGAGAAAAACAGGCTGAGTACCATGTGGTAAAAAACCGGTACGCGAAAATAGCAATTAAACAGCTTGAAATGCCCGATGTATCTGAGTATCTTGTAGGACCCACGGCCCTCGCTCTCGCGAAAGATGAATCGGGACCCGTCGCGAAAATCCTGCTTGCTTTCGGTAAGGAAACATCGGTTGCCGTAAAAGGCGCAATCATAAACGGAAATGTGTATACCTCTGAAGAGGTAGATGCCTACTCAAAACTCCCGACCCGGGAAGAATTGATCGCGAAGCTGATGGGCACGATGAACGCGCCCCTTCAGCATCTTGTTTACGCCATGAACGGGGTAACTCAAAAGCTGGTACGGGTACTGCAGGCAGTAGCCGATAAGAAAGGTGAATAAAACAACGTTAGTCTTCGTAAGAAGGTGTTGCATGCTATCGTTGTAAAAAAAAATAAATTGAGAAAGGAGAAGATAATATGGCGGCACTAAGTAAAGATGATATTCTGGAAGCCATTGCGAACATGACTGTTCTTGAAGTTTCAGAACTTGTTTCAGCAATGGAAGAGAAATTCGGTGTAACCGCTGCTGCACCTGTAGCAGTCGCCGCGGCCGGAGCGGCCGGTGGTGAAGCGGCAGAAGCAGAAGAAGAAAAAACCGAATTTACCGTTGTGTTAAAGAGCTTTGGAGACAAAAAGATTCCGGTAATCAAAGAAGTACGCGCTATTACCGGTCTTGGACTTAAAGAAGCAAAAGAGCTCGTTGAAGCCGGTGACAAACCGGTTAAAGAAGCTGTTTCAAAAGATGAAGCACAGCAGATAAAAGAAAAATTGGAGGCGGCAGGCGCTACGGTTGAAGTGCAGTAAGCAGATTTTAATACTGTTAACAATTTTTGTGTCTCAATTTAGCCACCGGAGCTATAAGTGTCTCCGGTGGCTGATTCTGTAAAGCTTCATGGGAACCTTAGAGCCTATACAGCAGGATTCACTTGGCGCTGAATCTTTCTGTATATGATCTAAGGATTTATGAATTTATAATGGATTATCCGCGGATGCGGGAGATCCTGTTAATAGGAGGGGGAATAGCGGATGTTTAATCGGACAACCGAAATAAAGAGAGTATTTGTCGGACAGGGAAGCAATGAGATAATGGAACTGCCCGATCTGGTAGATATCCAGCTCTCATCATACGAGCGGTTCCTGCAGCGAGCTAAGCTGCTGAGGAACGAGCCTATTAATACCCAGGGGCTCGAAGAAGTGTTCCAGAACATATTTCCCGTTGAAAGCCAGAACGGTGATATGCGGCTAGAATACAATTATTATACTCTGGATGAGGAAAATATCAAGTATTCTGAAGCCGAATGCAAGCAAAAGGGGCACACCTTCGCCGTTCCGATAAAGGCTCAGATTAATTTGGTATTTTTAGACACAGGTGAAATCAGGCAAAAAGATATCTACATGGGTGACATCCCGCTAATGACGGAGCGGGGAACATTCATAATAAACGGCGCGGAACGGGTTGTTGTAAGTCAAATACACCGGTCACCCGGTGTAATTTTTTCCCATGAAAAAGGAGCCTACTCTTCCCGGATTATTCCTTACCGCGGGTCATGGCTCGAGTTCGAGATTGATCAGAAGAAAGAACTCATTTATGCAAAAATTGACCGGAAAAAAAGAATACTCGGCACAATATTCCTCAGAGCTCTCGGTCTTGATACCCGGGAGAAAATAATCGAGATGTTTTACAAAACCACCTTCGGCAAAGTTTCCTCCAACCGGGAGGAACAGGAGCAGCTGGTGGGAAAGGTTTTTGCGAAAGCTGTTTTCGTTCAGGAAGAAGAAGGTGAGCGAAAACTCTACCGGGCCGGGGATAAGATTCATCCCCACGATGTCGATGAACTCCTTCACTCGGGTATTGAAGAGGTTGAGGTTATTGATTTTGAAAATCCTGAATCACTTCACTCCCAAATCATACTCAATTGTTTTGAACGGGAAGAATCGAAGTTCACCAAGGAAGGGGCTAACTACGATGAGCCGACAAAGGAAGATGCCCTTTCAGCGGTTTACGCGGTTATCATGCCGGGAGAACCTATAACGTTAGAGAGCGCGGAAAAAGACTTTAACTCCATATTTTTCTCTTCCCGCCGGTACGATCTCGGCAAAGTGGGCCGTTATAAACTTAACAAAAAATTCGATTACGAAAATCCTGATGATTCACATACCCTAAACCGGGACGACATCCTTAATACAATGAAATATCTGATTCAAGTCTACATAGGCGAAGCTAATGTGGATGATATTGATCATTTGGGAAACCGGAGGATCCGTTCGGTTGGTGAGCTGCTGGCTAATCAGCTAAAAACCGCCTTTACCAGAATGGAGCGCATTGCGAAAGAGCGGATGTCTTTAAAAGAAACCGACACGATAAAACCCCAGGATCTCGTCTCGATTAAACCAATCGTGGCGTCCATAAAGGAGTTTTTCGGTTCCAGTCAGCTTTCTCAGTTCATGGACCAGGTCAATCCGCTCTCCGAGCTGACCCACAAGCGGAGGCTGAACGCTCTCGGACCCGGAGGTCTTTCCCGAGACCGGGCCGGATTCGAAGTTCGGGATGTGCATTACACCCACTACGGCCGCATGTGTCCCATTGAAACACCGGAAGGTCCGAATATCGGACTCATCGTTTCCCTTGCTAATTACACCAGGGTGAACGATTACGGATTTCTTGAAACTCCATACCGAAAAGTTGTCAACTCCAAGGTAACTAAGGATATTGAATATCTGTCGGCCATGGATGAAGAAAAGTATTTCATCGCCCAGGCAAACGCGGAAATTGATAAAAGCGGAAAGTTCGCGTCTCCCCAGGTATCGGTGCGGAAGCAGGGGGATTACAGCACTAAACCCCCGGAGCAGATCAATTACATGGATGTTTCTCCGAAACAGATCATTTCGGTTTCCGCGTCTCTAATACCGTTTCTGGAACATGACGACGCGAACAGAGCCTTGATGGGATCAAACATGCAGCGTCAGGCGGTTCCGCTCGTATTTCCCGAGCCCCCTAGGGTAGGCACGGGTATGGAGCATAAGTGCGCGTATGATTCCGGCGTTCTGGTGAAGGCCCAGCGTGCCGGTACGGTACATTCGGTTACCTCCCAGGTTGTGGTTATTAAACCGGATGATGCGGCCTCGAAAGATGATTTTGATCATTATAATCTTTTAAAATATCAGAGGACCAACCAGGATACCTGTTATCTGCAGAAGCCGGTGGTTAAGAAGGGACAGCATGTGGATGCCCGGGAAGTCATAGCTGATGGACCGGCTACCTACCGCGGAGAGCTGGCTCTTGGCAGGAATGTGCTGGTGGGATTCGTTCCCTGGAACGGATACAACTTTGAGGACGCGATCCTTATTTCAGAAAAGGTTGTGAAGGAAGATATCTTTACCTCGATTCATATCCGGGAATTCTCGATAGAAGTCCGTGAAACAAAACTTGGTCCTGAAAAAATCACCCGGGATATTCCCAATACCTCCGAACGGGCTCTGGATCAGCTCGACGAGGAAGGGGTCGTCCGGGTCGGAGCTAAAGTCGGGTCAGGATTTATTCTGGTTGGAAAAGTCACTCCGAAATCGGAAACGGAAACCACACCTGAATTTAAACTGCTGAACTCCATCTTCGGAGAAAAGGCCAAAGAGGTAAGAGACACTTCCCTCAAAGTCCCCCATGGTGTGGAAGGGACGGTTATCGATGTTCAGCGGCTGAAACGCTCCGAGGGCGATGACCTCAATCCAGGAGTTGATGAGGTTGTGAAAGTCCTTATCGCAACAAAGCGGAAACTTCAGGAAGGAGACAAGATGGCCGGTCGTCACGGGAACAAAGGTGTAATCGCCCGTGTGCTGCCGGAAGAGGATATGCCCTATATGGAAGACGGAACTCCCCTGGATGTTTGCCTTAATCCCCTGGGTGTGCCTTCCCGTATGAATATCGGTCAGCTCCTTGAAACTGAACTCGGATGGGCTGCTGCTCAGCTCAACGAATGGTACGCCACTCCGGTGTTCGAGTCTGCTACCACGCAGATGATCGAGAAAAAACTCAGCGACGCCGGTCTTCCGGTTAACTCGAAAACCGTCCTCTGCGACGGGAGAACCGGTGAACCGTTCGAAAACCCGGTAATGGTCGGGTATATGTATATGCTTAAACTAAATCATTTAGTTGATGATAAGATGCACGCCCGTTCAACGGGACCATATTCACTCGTGACTCAGCAGCCTCTGGGCGGTAAAGCCCAGTTCGGCGGTCAGCGTCTTGGAGAAATGGAAGTGTGGGCTCTAGAGGCATACGGCGCCGCGAATTCACTGCAGGAATTGCTCACAATTAAATCGGATGACATGAACGGAAGAGCCAAGATATACGAAAGTATTGTAAAAGGTGAGCCTTCGACAGCTGCCGGAGTTCCCGAATCATTTAACGTGCTTGTTCAGGAGCTCAGGGGCTTAGCCTTGGATATCTCAATTTATGATTCCAAGGGTAAACAGGTACCCCTCACTGAACGTGACGAAGAGCTCATCACCAGACAAGGAAGCAATTTTTAATAGTTTCCGG
>CAYLLE010000015.1:17727-45246 GCA_964384485.1 uncultured Spirochaetales bacterium
TTCCGGATAACCATGGAGGTTGAAATGAGAGATATCCAGGATTTTGATAGTATAATGATAAAATTAGCTTCTCCGGAACAGATCCGTTCATGGAGTTACGGAGAAGTTAAAAAACCGGAAACCATCAATTACCGTACCCTGCGTCCCGAAAAGGACGGACTCTTTTGTGAACGGATATTCGGCACTACAAAAGAGTGGGAATGTTACTGCGGTAAGTTTAAATCAATCCGGTATAAGGGTGTAATTTGCGACCGGTGCGGTGTTGAGGTGACCCACTTCAAGGTCCGCCGTGAACGGATGGGTCATATAGAACTGGCATCACCGGTTTCACATATATGGTATTACCGATCAGTCCCCTCGCGGATGGGACTGCTCCTCGATCTGTCGGTAGGCAGTCTGCGGTCGATCCTTTATTACGAAAAATATGTAGTGATCGATCCGGGCGACACCGACCTGAAAAAGATGGATCTCCTTACCGAAGAGGAGTATGCCGAGGCAAAAGAACGGTATGGTATGTCTTTTTCTGCAGGGATCGGCGCAGAAGCTATCCGTACCCTGTTGGAAGAGCTTGACTTAGACCTTCTATCCTCTGAGCTCAGGACCACTATGGTCACAAAGGGAGCGAAATCGGATAAACGGCTCCTTAAACGGATCGAAATCGTTGAGAATTTCCGGGACTCCGGTAACAAAGCGGACTGGATGATCCTTGATACGATACCTGTTATTCCGCCGGAGCTCCGTCCTATGGTTCAGCTTGACGGGGGCAGATTCGCGACCTCTGACCTGAACGATCTGTACCGAAGGGTTATAAACAGAAACAACCGTCTGAAGAGACTGATGGCTCTGAATGCCCCGGATATCATTATCCGGAATGAAAAGCGGATGCTTCAGGAAGCAGTGGACGCACTTTTCGACAACTCAAAAAAGAAGCGGGTGGTAAAAGGCGCCTCCAACCGGCCCCTTAAATCCCTGTCGGATATGCTGAAAGGGAAGCAGGGCCGATTCCGGCAGAATCTACTGGGTAAACGGGTCGATTATTCGGGCCGTTCGGTAATCGTTGTCGGTCCTGAATTAAAGTTGCACCAATGCGGACTCCCGACAAAGATGGCGTTAGAACTTTACAAGCCTTTTATAATGAAGAAACTTGTCGAGAAAGACGTTGTTTACAATATTAAAAAGGCAAAAACCCTTGTAGAGCAGGAAACTCCCGAGGTGTGGGCCGTTCTAGATGAAGTTGTCCGGGAACATCCGGTAATGCTGAACCGGGCACCAACGCTTCACCGGCTTGGAATCCAGAGCTTTGAACCGGTTTTAGTGGGCGGAAAGGCGATTAAACTGCATCCTCTGGTTTGTCACGCGTTCAACGCAGACTTTGACGGCGACCAGATGGCTGTGCATGTCCCCCTGACCCAGGCCGCTCAAATAGAATGCTGGACCCTTATGCTTTCCAGCCGGAATCTCCTGGATCCCGCCAATGGTAAACCCATTGTTTTTCCTTCACAGGATATGGTCTTGGGTATCAACTATCTAACAAAAGCAAGACCGGAAGCGAAAGGTGAGGGTAAACGGTTCTCGTCCGCCGATGAAGTGCTTATGGCCCTGGATGTACGGGCTATTGATTATCAAGCTGAAATTAATGTCGTTATAAACGGAGAACCTCTCAAAACTACCGCGGGAAGAGTGATTTTAAATGAAGAGCTTCCCAAAGAGGTAGGCTTTGTAAATCATACCTTAGGAGATAAGGAACTTCGGCAGCTCATATCCCGTGTTTACGAGAAGCACGGGCCCTATGTTACCGTAGAGATGCTTGATGTGATTAAGCATCTTGGATTCCGGTACGCGACCCTTTTCGGAGCAACCATAGGTATCGATGATATTCTGGTGCCGACCGAAAAACGGGACATGATTGATTCAGCAAATAAGGAAGTACAAACGATTCAGGGTCAGTATCTGCAGGGTCATATCACTCAGGAGGAGCGGTATAACCGGGTGGTCGAGGTTTGGAGTAAGACAAATGAGGACCTGACCAAGGTGATGATGACAAAGCTCCAGGGCGACCGAGCGGGATTCAATCCGGTGTTCATGATGGAGAACTCGGGATCCCGGGGAAGCCGGAATCAGATAAGACAACTCGCCGGTATGCGCGGTCTTATGGCTAAACCTTCAGGAGATATTATCGAACTGCCGATCCGATCAAACTTTAAGGAAGGATTATCGGTAATCGAATTCTTTATTTCCACAAACGGCGCCCGGAAGGGACTTGCTGATACAGCTCTAAAAACCGCCGATGCTGGATATCTGACCAGACGGCTGGTTGATATCGCCCAGGATGTGGTGATAAACGAAAACGACTGCGGCACGATTAACGGACTTGAGATGGAAGCTTTAAAGGACGGCGAAGAAATTGTCGAATCCTTAAGCGACCGTATTGTGGGCCGGTTCACTCTGGAGCGGGTTAAACATCCAATCACGGGCGAGGTTCTTGTGGATGTAAACGAAGTGATAGGTGATGAGAAGGCTCTCTTAATTGAAGAGGCAGGTATCGAAACCGTACGGATCAGAACGGTTTTGACCTGTGAAGCTCAGTACGGAGTATGTCAGAAATGTTACGGTCGGAATCTTGCCACCGGCAGAACCGTAGACATCGGTGAAGCGGTCGGTATTATTGCCGCCCAGTCAATCGGTCAGCCCGGGACGCAGCTTACCATGCGTACGTTCCATATCGGCGGTACCGCTACAAAGACATCAGAAGAATCTCGTATCTATCTTCCCTATCCGGTTCTTATCCGGCGGATACAGGGGAATACCGTTGATGTAAAAAATGGAAACAAGCTGTTTACCCGGAAAGGATTCATCTATGTAGCCAGGATCTTTGAAAATCTGAAGGTTGAGAAGAAAGACAAGCTGTTAGTTAAGGATGAAGATAAGATCGTTAAAGGCCAGGTGATCCTCAAAAGGGGCAGTGAAGAGGTGAAATCCGAGCAGAACGCGTATGCGGTTCTCCGGAATGACAATCTCCTGCTCATTGCGCAGGATCAGAAAGTCGAAATTAGAAACGGAGCGGAACTTCTGATTAAAGAAGATGATATTGTTGACGCTGAAAAACCGTTAGCCTCCTTTGACCCTTTTAGTGAACCCATAATCTCTGAGTTCGAAGGTACGATTAAGTTTGAAGATATCGTTCTCGGTACTACGCTGAAGGAAGAGATAAACGAAGACTCCGGTAATATAGAAAAGAAAATCACCGAATATTCACTTGAGAGTCTGCAGCCCCGTATTACCATCCTTGATGACGAAGGAGAAGAACTCGCAATATACTATCTTCCCGGTTCGGCCTATCTGAATGTTAATGATGGAGCAAAAGTCAAAGCGGGACGGGTGCTGGCCAAACTGCTGAAAGAAAGTGTAAAAACTATGGACATTACCGGCGGTCTTCCCCGGGTCGGCGAACTTTTTGAAGCACGGAAGCCGAAAAATGTTACGGTGCTTGCACAAATTGGCGGTATCGTGGAATTCCGGGGCATTCAGAAAGGAAAAAGGAATGTCATCATAATAGATCCGTACGGAAAGGAATACAAACATCCCGTTCCGATCGGCAAACACATTCTAGTAAGAAACGGCGATACCGTAGAGGCAGGCGAAATGCTCTGCGACGGCAACATGGACCCTCACGAAATACTTCAGATCCTCGGAGAAAACAAGCTGCAGCGGTTTCTCATGAATGAAGTTCAGGAAGTTTACCGGCTCGCGGGGGTAAACATCAACGACAAGCACATCGGAGTTATTATACGGCAGATGATGCGGAAGATAGAAATACTCCAGGTGGGCGATACCAACTTCATTTTCGGTCAGCAGGTGGACAAACACCGCTTTCATGAAGAAAACCGAAAAGTGATGCGCGAAGGCGGGCAGCCGGCTGTGGGACGGCCTCTTCTTCTCGGAATTACCCGGGCTTCACTTAACATTGATTCCTGGATCAGTGCAGCATCATTCCAGGAGACGACCCGGGTTCTGACCAATGCGGCAATTGCTGGTAATCAGGACAACCTCCGGGGATTGAAAGAAAATGTCGTGATCGGACATCTCATACCTGCCGGTACCGGTATCAGGGCTTACAAAAAGATGAAGCTTTACGATCAGAACAAAGAGGACTTAGACGCTCATATGCAGCAGATACTCGAACAGAAGGAGCGGGAAAAGAATCTGGAACGGGAGCTGAATAAGGAAAGGGAAGGTGTTGAAGCAGTTTAACCCTTAAAACGGGTATTTGCCTTGACATTTTTGCATGCAATTGATAGATTCTCTACACATTAAAGAACATCTGTAGAGATTCTGATAGGAGTATAACTATATAATGCCGACGATTAACCAGTTGATAAGGAAAGGACGAAAGAAGTCGTATAAAAAAACCTCATCCCCGGCACTGCAGTCATGTCCCCAAAAAAGAGGGGTTTGTACCAGGGTTATGACATTCACGCCTAAAAAACCGAATTCCGCTCTGCGTAAAGTCGCAAGGGTACGTTTATCTAACGGAATTGAAGTAACTGCCTATATTCCGGGTATCGGTCACAATCTTCAGGAGCATTCAGTAGTGCTTGTACGGGGCGGACGGGTAAAGGATCTGCCTGGTGTGCGGTATCACATTGTACGAGGCGCGAAAGATACATTAGGTGTTGAAGACCGCCGGAAGGGGCGGTCTAAGTACGGAGCTAAGAAGCCGAAGGTCTGATAAAAAAGGAAAATATATATGCCAAGAAGAAAGATAGTACCAAAAAAACCGCTGCTTCCCGATCCGCGGTATAATAATACGGTAGTTACCAAGTTTATCACCAGGATGATGGTACACGGCAAGCGGTCAACCTGTCAGAAGATAATGTATGACGCATTTGATATCATTAAGGCAAAAGGCAATGACAATCCTCTTGAAGTGTTCCTCAAGGGATTGGACAACGTTAAGCCGGTGGTAGAGGTTAAATCCCGGAGAGTCGGGGGATCTACATATCAAGTGCCGGTAGAGATAAAGGAATCCAGGCGGGAAGCATTGGCCATGCGCTGGATTATTCAGGCTGCGCGGAACCGGAGCGGCAAGGGGATGGCCTCTAATTTGAGTGCTGAACTTCTTGATTCATTTAATTCATCAGGTACTGCGTTTAAGAAAAAGGAAGATACTCATAGAATGGCGGAAGCAAACAAAGCGTTTGCGCATTACCGCTGGTAAATAATTGTCCGGGCCGATTTCGGTCCGGCGTTCTTTGAGAACGGTTACCAAACCGATCATCCGGGATGCGATAGAAAAACCGGCAGCAGTTTTTTACAAGCCGGTTAGTTGTTCAGGTAGTGTGGGTGATTAGGTGGTAGCGTAAAATTTTACATACCCGGATTATATCTACTAATTAAGTCTTACGGGTATTAAAAACGTTACCAACCCTTTATTGAGTGCGGGAATATTTACAGTTGCAAGTTATTTGCCTGTAAGGTGTTGACACTTTTCTGCATGATCAATACAATACCACTCTCACGTCTGAAATTACTGAAATCATTATACAGGCATCCTGCTGAAAAGTGTGTGGAGATGCAGTATATTGCTCGTTCGGACAATTGCAGGATGATCTGATTATTCTGCATAAAATAGATCGTATTGGTTCCGTCTGTTGAATACGCGGAGCTGGATCAGAAAAAATAATACTTGTAGTTTTCTTGGAAAACCATAAGGAGGGCATTGATGGCCAAGGAAAAATTTGAACGTAAGAAACCTCATATCAACGTCGGAACTATCGGTCATGTTGACCATGGAAAGACAACGTTGACCGCCGCTATAACCATGCTGAGCGCAGCGACATACGGCGGGAAGGTTATGAGTTATGACGAAATCGACAATGCGCCGGAAGAAAAGGCTCGTGGAATAACGATCAACACCCGGCATGTCGAGTATGAAACATCAGAAAGACACTACGCCCATGTGGACTGTCCGGGTCATGCTGACTACATCAAAAACATGATCACCGGTGCTGCCCAGATGGATGGAGCGATCCTGGTTGTTTCCGCGCCGGATTCTGTTATGCCGCAGACGAGAGAGCATATCGTTCTGGCACGTCAGGTAGGAGTGCCCGCGATCATCGTTTTTATGAATAAAACCGATCAGGTAGATGATCCGGATCTTATTGAACTCGTGGAAGAGGAAATTCGGGACGTTCTTAACGAATACGAATTCCCCGGAGACGACATTCCTATTATTAAGGGGTCCGCCTTTGAGGCTATGGAAAATCCTACTGATCAGGAAAAGATAAAACCGGTTATCGATCTGCTTGAAACGATGGACAAGTACTTTCCGCTTCCCGAACGGGCCGTGGATAAGCCATTCCTTATGCCGATTGAGGACGTGTTCAGCATTCAGGGGCGCGGTACCGTTGTTACCGGCCGTGTAGACAGTGGTATTATAAAAGTCGGTGATAATATCGAAATCGTCGGTATCCGTGACACCCAGAAAACGGTCTGTACCGGAGTAGAGATGTTCAACAAGATTCTTGATGAAGGACAAGCTGGTGATAATATCGGAGCCCTGCTCCGCGGTATTGAGAAAAATCAGGTTGAACGGGGACAGGTGTTGGCACATCCCGGTACGATCAAGCCGCACACCAAATTTAAGGGTACGATCTACTGTCTCAGCAAGGATGAGGGCGGACGGCACAATCCGTTTTTTACCGGATACCGTCCCCAGTTCTACTTCCGGACAACTGACATAACCGGAACGGTAGAGCTTCCTGAAGGCAAAGAGATGGTAATGCCCGGAGACAATACTGAAATATTGGTAGAACTGATACACCCGGTTGCTATGGACAAAGGACTTCGCTTCGCTATCCGTGAAGGAGGCCGTACCGTCGCAAGTGGCCAGGTTATTGAGGTAATGGAATAAGGGAAATTATAGCGGAAAAGGGGAGTTTGCCTCCCCTTTTCTTCGCTTAAACTGTGAACTTGGAGATATAATGGCTAACGATAAGATACGGGTTCGGCTGCGAGGATTCGACATCGATCTTGTTGATCAAAGCGCGCGGGCTATAGTGCAGACCGTTCAAAAGTCTGGAGCAAAGGTTTCGGGTCCGATTCCGCTTCCGACCCGCGTGAACAAGTATACGGTGCTCCGTTCACCTCATGTGAACAAGAAATCGAGAGAACAATTTGAAATGCGTACCCATAAACGGCTTATAGATATCATTAAGCCGACTTCAGCCGTTATGGATGCCCTTATGAAGCTGGAGCTGCCGGCAGGCGTTGATGTTGAAATCAAGCAGTAGTTCGAAAGAAAATAGGCCAGGAAGGTTGCGATTATGTTAGGGTTAATCGGTAAAAAAGTCGGAATGACGCAGGTATTTGATGATGACGGCGTTCTGACTCCAGTAACTGTTATAAAAATTGAACCTAACCTTGTGGTTGGGGAAAAGACTGAAGATAAATGCGGGTATAAAGCGAAAGTGTTAGCTGCCGGTGATGTTAAGTCATCCAAGCTTACCAAGCCTCAGCTCGGACAATTCGGAGAAGGAATAACGCCGAAAAAAAAGGTTATGGAATTTAGGGATTTTGATCATGAGTGCGAGGTAGGTGATACCTTGGATCTCAACCTGCTGTCTGATTACCGGTATGTCGATGTTGTTGGAGCGACAAAAGGTAAGGGGTATCAGGGTGTGATGAAGCGCCACGGCTTCGGCGGTGGACGGAAAACCCACGGATCAAAATTCCATCGAGCCAACGGCTCTACCGGTATGGCTGCTAGTCCCTCAAAAGTTATTAAGGGAACAAAGATGCCCGGAAGAATGGGAAATGTGCGTCGGACGGTCCAGAGTCTGCGTCTTGTACGTCTTGATGCGGAAAAACAGATTATTCTTGTTAAAGGATCGGTTCCCGGAACGAGAAACAGTTTTCTGATCATCCGCGGGGCAAAGAAAAAATACTAAGCTATTTGTTTTAGATGTCCTGGGAGATTATTAGGTAAGAGGTGTTTTAATATGGAAGTGAAAGTCCTCTCGAAAACAGGGGAAGAAAAAAAGACGATAAACCTGGATGATGCAGTTTTCGGACGGGAAGTCAATAAAGATGCGATTTATCAGGCAATAAAAAATGAACTTGCCAATGCGAGGATAGGTACTGCGTCTGCTAAAACAAGAAGCGAAGTTATCGGAAGCCGGAAAAAACCCTGGCGGCAGAAAGGAACCGGAAGGGCGCGTGCTGGAACGAGGCAGTCGCCGGTTTGGGTCGGCGGTGGTGTGGCGTTCGGACCTTCACCTCGGGATTACTCTTACCGTATTCCAAAAAAAATAAAGCGGCTTGCGATGAAATCTATTTTAAGCCAGGCTGCCGGTGATAACCGGCTTAAAGTGGTCGAAGATTTTACTATAGAAGACGGGAAAACAAAATCTCTCGCTCAATTATTGAAGGTTATTGTCTCGGAAGAGAAGACGGTTCTTATTACCGGTGAAGATGACCCGATGCTCAAGCGTGCGGGAAGGAATATTCCTTGGCTCAAATTCCTTTCGTATAACCGTTTGCGGGCTCACGACCTCTTTTACGGTAAAAATATCCTTCTTATGGAACAGGCAGTCGGGAAGCTTCAGGAATTTTATTCAGGTAAGAAGTAACGGGAGTTCGGTATGGATGTTAATGAAATTATAATTGAACCGGTACTGAGTGAAAAAACGAACGGTATGCGGGATCAGAATAAATATGTTTTTAGGGTAGACGGCAGAGCTAATAAAATAGAGATAATGCAGGCTGTGCGGGAAATTTTTTCCGTTCATCCGTTAAGCTGCCGGATAATCAATGTTAAAAGAAAACCGAAACGGCTGAGGTATCAGAAGGGATATACTTCCCAGTGGAAAAAAGCAGTTATCACTGTTGCTTCAGGTGAGAAAATAGATATTTTCGAAGGCGCGTAAAATCGTCATCAGTTGTATTTGCGCTTAGGAGGATTGTGTGGCACTGAAGAATTATAAACCGAATACTCCGGGATTACGTTACCGGACGAGTCTTCGGTACGATGAGCTCGATAAGAAAAAATCCGAAAAGAACCTGAGTAAAGGAAAAGGGTTTAAAGCCGGAAGAAACTCTGCAGGCAGGATCAGCGTGCGCCGGAAGGGCGGTCAGCACAAACGGAAGTACCGTGAAATTGATTTCCGGCGGAATAAAACAGGAATATCCGGTAAAATTGCGGCTATCGAATACGATCCGAACAGAAGTGCTAATATTGCCCTCGTTTTTTATGCCGACGGTGAAAAGCGGTATATACTCGCGCCCCGCGGGCTTTCAAAAGGGGCTATTGTGCAGAGTGGACCGGATGCTCCGCCTTCATTAGGGAATGCGCTTCCGCTTAAATCCATACCGATGGGTATTGCCATTCACAATATTGAATTGAAGCAGGGAAAAGGCGGTCAATTAGTCCGATCGGCCGGTACCGGCGCAATCATTGTAGCGAAAGAAGGCGACTACGTTACGGTGAAATTACCTTCCGGTGAAATGAGAATGGTATTCAAAGAATGTTATGCCACGATTGGCGTGATCGGGAATGAAGATCATATGAATATATCTTTGGGTAAAGCCGGTCGAGCCAGGTGGAAAGGTCACCGGCCGAAAGTACGGGGTGTTGTCATGAATCCTGTGGATCATCCTCATGGAGGCGGTGAAGGAAGAACTTCCGGAGGACGTCATCCGGTAACACCTTGGGGTGTTAAGACAAAAGGTTATAAAACGAGAAAGAAAAAGAAATATTCCGACAAGTTTATCGTTAAAAGGAGATAGGTGACGGCATGTCGAGGTCTATAAAAAAAGGTCCATTTATTGAAAAGAGCCTTTACTCAAAAGTTATTAACTTAAGTAAATCAGGTGATAGGAAAATGATTAAAACTTATTCACGCTGTTCTACTATTATTCCCGAAATGATCGGTATGACATTATCGGTTTACAACGGTAAAACCTGGGTACCTGTTTATATAACAGAGAATCTTGTCGGTCATAAACTAGGTGAGTTTGCCGCGACAAGAATGTTCCGAAGTCATTCGAAGTCGGACAAAAAAGCAGCAAAATAAAGGTTATAGGTATGGCAGAAAAAACAGGATATAAAGCTGTAGCAAAATATGTGCTTGTTGCACCCAAAAAAGTAAGGCGGGTTGCTGACAACATTAGAAGAAAACCCTATACAGAAGCTATAGCTGTATTGGAAAATTTGCCCCATAAGGGAGCAAAACTATTGGGAAAAGTTCTTCAGTCGGCAGCATCAAATGCGCTTTATCAAAATAAAAACCTTGATGAAGATATGCTGTACGTCAGGGAAGTGTATATCAATGATGGTCCACGGATGAAGAGGTTATGGCCTCGGGCCAGAGGTAGGGCTGATATTCTATTAAAGAGGATGAGCCATATCACTGCAGTTGTGGATGAAATAGCAAATACGGAGGGTTAGTGTGGGTCAAAAAGTAAATCCATACGGATTGCGCCTCGGCGTTAACAAAACATGGAAATCGAAATGGTATGTCGATCCGAGAGAATATGCCGATACGCTGCATGAAGATTTGAAGCTTCGGAGACTTTTAGAAGAAAGTCCGGAAGCAAAGGGCGCGGAGATTGCGGACATAGAAATTATCCGTCATCCCCAGCGGATTACACTAGTGATACACACAGCCAGACCCGGCGTTATTATTGGAACCAAAGGTTCAAATATAGAAAAAATCGGTGCTAGACTTCATAAGGCAGCCGGTAAAAAGATACAGATTAAAATAAAAGAGATTAAACGTCCTGAAAGTGATGCGCAAGTGATTGCTTTAAATCTGGCCAGGCAGCTCAGAAGCAGGTCTTCTTTCAGAAGAGCATTAAAAATGTCCGTGAGTAATGCAATGAAGACCGGAATTCAGGGTATTAAAGTAAAAATCGCCGGACGCCTAGGCGGAGCGGAAATGTCCAGAATGGAATCACAAAAGGCCGGCCGAGTCCCGCTTCATACGTTGCGTGCTAATATTGATTACGGCACAGCTGAATCTAAAACAACATTCGGCACGATCGGAGTAAAAGTCTGGGTCTTTCACGGTGAAGTGTTAAGCAAAGACACGAAAGAAGATGCCGGTCTTCTGGTCCGGAAAAGACGGGATAAGTCACGGTCGGGCGATTAAGAAGTAGTACTTAAATAAGATTTTGAGGAGATAGCAGATATGCTCAGTCCTAAGAGAACTAAATATAGAAAGCAAATGCGCGGCTCGTTCAAAAAACGGGCAACCCGGGGAAACGAAATCTCCTTCGGCGACTACGGGCTTGTAGCCCTTGAGCCAAAGTGGATCACTAACCGGCAGATCGAAGCAGCCCGTGTTGCTATGACAAGGCACATCAAACGAGGAGGCAAAGTCTGGATCCGGATGTTTCCTGACAAGCCTTATACAAAAAAACCTGCGGAAACCCGCATGGGTAAGGGAAAGGGTAACCCTGAATATTGGGTCGCGGTAGTAAATATCGGTTCTGTAATGTTCGAAATCGCGGGTGTTCCGGTTGAATTGGCAAAAGAAGCGCTGCATTTAGCATCTACAAAACTGCCGATACGTACTAAGTTTGTTGCCAGAAAGGGATTGGAGTAGCATATGCGGGATTCATTTAGAGATATGACGTTTGAAGAGCTTTTCCAGAAAAGAGAAGAGCTAAAAAAGAAATACCGTGATCTTCGTTTTAATATGGTTGTAGGTCACGTGGATAACCCGTTGGAAAAAAGAGAGCTTAGACGGAAAATCGCCCGGCTGAATACTCTTATTTTCAACTATGACACAGAAAATACTCAAGTCACTTCGGAAACGGAAGAATAAGAGGCGGGATAAAAAATGGCTGATGAAGCAATGACAGAAAAAAAGGGTGCAAAAAGAGTCGTGACTGGATTGGTAGTCAGTGACAAGATGGAAAAGACAATCGTAGTAGCCCTCGAAAAGAGATACCTGCATCGTCTTTACAAAAAATACATCAATATGACAAAGAAGATAAAAGTGCACGACGAGAAAAATGATGCTCATACCGGTGATACTGTGAGAGTGGAAGAGTGTCGACCTTTAAGCCGGGATAAACGCTGGCGGCTTCTGGAGATTGTAGAAAGGGTAAAATAAGGAACTGGGCCTGAATAAAAATTAGCATGTTTTATTCAGTCTTACCGGTAGTAGGAGATAAGACCGATGATTCAGATGAATACCTACTTGAATGTTGCAGATAATAGCGGTGCTAAGCAGGTGCAATGTATAAAAGTTTTAGGTGGAAGTAAAAGAAAGTACGCCGGAATAGGGGATATCATTGTAGTTGCGGTTAAGGACGCAATTCCTAATGCCCCCGTAAAAAAGGGGAATGTTGTCCGTGCTGTTATTGTCCGGACTAACAAGGAATTCAGGCGTGCTGACGGAACCTATATACGATTTGACGACAACGCCTGTGTGCTGATCGACAGCGGAAACAATCCTCGGGGTAAACGTATTTTTGGGCCTGTGGCCCGGGAGCTGCGTGAGGTGGACTTTATGAAAATTATCTCTCTTGCCCCTGAGGTCTTATAGTCGGGAGGAATTATTATGGGTACAAATAAAAAAGAATATAAGATCAAGAAGAACGATGAAGTAAAGGTTATTGCCGGAAAAGATAAGGGTAAAACCGGTCGGGTACTTAAAGTTGACCGCATAAACGGAAGAGTTGTAATAGAAGGCATCAACATGGCTAAAAAGACCATGAAAAAAAAGAAGCAGAATGATAAGGGCGGTATCGCTGAAGTTGAAGCTCCTGTTCATATTTCCAACGTGATGCTGATGGGAAAATCCGGAAAACCTTCCCGGGTTGGCTACCGGTTTGAAGGTAAAGGTGAGAACAGGAAGAAAGTACGATTTGTAAAAAAATCCGGAGAGACGGTGTAAGTTATGGCAGAAAAAAATTACGTTCCAAGACTAAAGAAAAGTTATAAGGAAAGTATAAAGGAAGAAATCCGGAAGGAATTCAATTATACTTCTCCGATGCAAATTCCGCGTCTTGAAAAGATCGTTATTAGTACCGGAGTTGGAGAGGCGGTTCAAAACAAGAAGTTCTTAGATGCTTCTGTAGATGAAATTAGTCTGATCGCCGGACAGCGTGCGGTTAGAACTAAGGCGAGAAAATCAATATCTAACTTTAAGATACGGGCCGGGATGGAAATAGGTGCGAAAGTAACACTACGCGGAAACCGAATGTATGAGTTTTTAGACCGGTTTGTAAATGTGGCGCTTCCGCGGGTTAAAGACTTTCGGGGAATCAATCCGAAAGCATTTGATGGAAATGGTAACTATTCTATCGGTATTACAGAACAGATTATTTTTCCTGAAATTGATTATGACAAGATAGAAAGGATAAGCGGTTTAAATGTCGTCATTGTTACGACGGCAGAGAATGATGAAGAAGCAAGAAGCTTGCTTTCTAAGTTCGGGATGCCGTTTCAAAAATAAAAAGGGGTAAGTATGGCTAAAAAATCACTGATCGTAAAAGCTCGAAAAAAACCCAAGTATTCTACACGGGCCTATAATCGATGTGAAATATGCGGTAGACCGCGGGGTTATATGAGAAAATTCAAAATGTGCAGAATATGTTTTAGAAACCTCGCAAGTAAGGGAATGATTCCCGGTGTAACCAAATCAAGCTGGTAGGGAGAGATAGATGAGCGTTTCCGATCCTATTGCCGATATGCTGACTAAGATTAGAAATGCATGCATGGCGAAATATGAGAAGGTGGATATTCCCACCTCGAATCTGAAAATGGAAATCGTAAAGATTTTAAAGAATGAAGGATTCGTTAAGAATTTCAAGATTATTTCAAAGGATGACTTTGAATATATTAGGGTCTTCTTGAAGTATGATGATGAACAGAATCCAATCATTCACGGATTAATTAAGGTGTCTACACCCGGCAGGAGGGTATACTCCGGTTATCGGAATATCCCGAGGGTTTATAATGGATATGGTACCGTTATAATTTCCACTTCTAATGGTGTAACTACAGGTAAGAAAGCTAAAGAGAAGAAGGTGGGCGGAGAAGTTCTCTGCTCTGTATGGTAGGAGAAATTTATTATGTCGAGGGTAGGAAAAATACCGGTACAGATACCATCCGGAGTTAAGGTCACTGTCGATAAGCAGCTAATAACTGTGGAAGGTCCGAAAGGTAAACTTACACAGAGTTATCTGCCCGACGTTGAGATCGAAATACAGGAATCCGAAGGGATCGTTACAAGAAAAGACGACTCAAAACGCAGTAAATCGATGCACGGCTTGTATAGAAATCTCCTAAACAACATGGTGATTGGTGTTTCGAACGGATTTACGAAAACATTGCTTATAACCGGAGTCGGATATCGGGCTGAAGTAGGTTCCGGCAGTATAATTCTGAATTTAGGATACTCTAATCCGATTGAATATCCTGTGCCGGAGGGAATAGACATATCCCTCGACGGGCAGAACAAGATAATAATAACCGGAATTGATAAGCAGCAAGTTGGGCAGGTGGCAGCCGAAATCCGTTCTCTCCGTCCCCCGGAGCCGTATAAAGGAAAAGGTGTACGGTACGAAGATGAGACGGTTAAACGGAAAGTTGGAAAAGCCGGAATTAAATAATTGAGGTTAGTCATATGAGTATAAAAAGGCTGAATCAGAAACAGGAACGCAAAAACAGAAGAAAAAAGCGGATACGGAGGTCTATATCCGGTACCGCAGAAAGACCCCGGATGAGTGTTTTTAAGAGTAATAAAAATATCTATGTTCAAGTTATTGATGACAAATCAGGTAATACCATTGCATCAATTTCCACACTGGAAGAGGGTACCAAAAATCTTAACAATAGAACCGGTGATGCGTTTAAACTTGGTGAAGAACTCGGTAAAAGACTGAAAGAACAGAAAATAGAAAGTGTTGTGTTTGATCGTAATGGCCGTTTATACCACGGTGTCATTAAATCATTGGCCGATGGAACACGTAAAGCCGGTATTAAGTTTTAGGGGGAATGATGGAACAGGACCGTGATAGAGAATTTAGCGAACAGCTCATAAATCTGAACCGTGTTGCTAAAGTGGTAAAGGGCGGTAGAAGATTTTCATTTTCCGCTCTAATTGTAGTCGGCGATAAAAACGGAAGAGTAGGTTACGGTTTTGGTAAAGCCAATGACGTAACCGAAGCAATAAGGAAGGGTGTTGAAAAGGCCAAAAGAAGCCTGGTGAATGTTCCGCTGAAAAGGACAACACTTCCTCACGAAATGGTCGGAAGATTTAAGAGCGCGAATGTTCTAATGAAACCTGCCGCCCCGGGTACCGGTATTATAGCCGGCGGACCGGTTAGAGCGGTTATGGAAGCTGCCGGCGTGCACGATGTTTTGAGCAAATCTTTAGGATCACAAAATCCGATAAATATCGTAAAGGCTGTTTTTCAGGGATTTGACGAAATGATGGACGCAAAAGTTGTTGCCCGTAACAGAGGAAAATCCATACAGGAGCTGTGGGGTTAAAAATGGCAAAAGACAGTGGAACAAAGAACGGAAAGAAGGTTAAGGTGACCCTTGTCCGAAGTCCGATCGGAAAAAAACCGAAACACCGGAAAACCTTGGAAGCCCTCGGTTTAAAGAAAATGAATCATTCGGTCATAAAGGAACTGAATCCGGCCGTGCAGGGGATGATAAATACCGTATCCTTCATGGTGGAAACAGAGGAGATTGATTAATATGAGTGATTTTATGTTATCTGCTCCCAAAGGGCAGAAAAAGAATAGAAAAATACTCGGAAGAGGTACCGGAAGCGGGAGAGGGAAAACCTCCGGTAAAGGACATAAAGGCCAGAATTCCCGCGCCGGCGGCGGTGTCCGTCCCGGCTTTGAAGGCGGTCAGATGCCTTTATACCGGCGGGTAGCCAGACGGGGATTCTCAAATGAGCCGTTTAGGAACGATAAAGCCGAGATTCGCCTTTCCGATATTGAACGGTCATTTTCCGACGGTGATACCGTTACAATGGATGAACTGAGAAAGAAGAAGCTAGTCAAAAAGACCGACCGGATGGCGAAGATTCTGAATAATGGCAAGTTAAGCAAAAAAGTGACCATTAGCGGAATTTCTGTAAGCTCCGGAGCAAAAGAGGTGATTGAAAAGGCCGGCGGTTCCATTCAGAATACTTCTGAACAGGAAAAAGAAGAGACTAATAAAACACAGGAATAAATTATGATTTCAAACCCCTTGGTAGATATTTTCAAAGTAAAAGATCTCCGGGACAGGATAATATTTACACTCTTTATTCTGTTTATCCACAGAATAGGATCAACTATACCTATTCCCGGAATCAATGTGAACGCGCTGAAGATGTATTTCCTAGCTCAGGAATCGGCAGGGGGGATATCAATCAACGATTACCTGGACTTTTTCTCCGGCGGGGCTTTCAGTAAATTTTCTGTTTTCATGCTGGGCATCATGCCTTACATTTCGATGTCCATCATCATGCAGCTTTTACTTATTGTTTTTCCAAAATTGAAGAAAATCTCCCAGGAAGAGGGCGGAAAAAAGAAAGTCCAGCGGTATACCAGATACGGAACAGTAATCGTATGTATTGTTCAGTCAGTCGCTGTAATTTCATATGCCAACAGTATACCCCAGGCGATTACAATGAATAGATTTGCTTATGGTTTTTTCGCCATGCTTACAGTCACGACCGGAACTGTATTTCTAATGTGGCTCGGGGAGCAGATAAACCAGCGCGGAATAGGAAACGGTATATCCCTGATAATATTTTCAGGAATTGTAGCACGTATGCCCAACGCAGTTTGGGTTCTCATTTCTGAAATACAGAATGGCAGTCTGAATCCTGTGTTCGTAATACTTGTATTTATCATGTTCGTCGTTGTAATCAGTCTCGTAATTTACGAGCAGCAGGGGCAGAGAAAAATACCGGTTAATTACGCGAAAAGGGTTGTCGGGAGAAAAATGTACGGAGCCCAGAACACCTATATACCGTTTAAAATTAACCCTTCAGGGGTTATCCCGGTCATTTTTGCTTCCGCCATTATGACATTCCCGCTTCAGATTGCTAGAGGTATCGGACCGAATGTGCGTTGGCTTGCCAGATTTGCTGATTGGCTGAGTCCCGGCGGAGCACCTTTTGTGATTATTCAAGCTCTGCTGATTATTTTCTTTGCCTATTTTTACACACAGGTAAGTCTAAATCCGGTTGAGATTTCCAAAAATATTCGCGAAAACGGCGGGTCTATTCCGGGAATCCGTTCTGATAAAATGGAACAATACTTGACCCGGATATTAAATCGTATTATTCTACCGGGAGCTTTGTTTTTGGCATTTATTGCCACAATTCCCAGTCTAGCACAATCAATGTTCAACCTGCCTGCCGAAGTTGCGTACCTGATGGGCGGAACATCATTGCTTATTATGGTTGGGGTAGACTTGGACTTAATGTCTCAAATTGAAGGCCATCTGAGGATGCATCATCATGAAGGACTAACAAAGAAGGGCAGAATCCGTTCCAGAAATCTATAAGGTTTGGTCCGGTACAAAGGAGCATCGAAAAATGAAAGTGAGAGTAAGTGTTAAACCAATTTGTAAAAATTGTAAGGTTATAAAAAGAAACGGTGTTATAAGGATTATTTGCAGCAGTGATCCCAAGCACAAACAACGGCAGAAGTAGAGGTATAATATGGCACGTATTGCAGGAGTTGACCTTCCTAATAAACATGTTGATGTCGCTTTAACATACATTTACGGCATCGGGCGGACATCCGCTAGAGAAATCTGTAAGAAAACAGGTGTGGATTCTGAAACCAGAATGAATGATCTCAGCGCTGAAGACATAAATAAGCTGAGAAACGTGATCGAAAATGATTACAAGGTTGAAGGACGATTGAGAACCGAGATTTCTCTCAATATAAAGCGGCTCATGGACATCGGAAGTTACCGCGGACTCCGGCACCGGAAAGGATTGCCAGTCAGAGGACAGAAAACGAGGACGAATGCCCGAACGAGAAAGGGCAAAAAGAAGACGGTTGCAGGAAAGAAAAAAGCCGTTTAATACGTTTTTTTTCATAGTTACTATTATTATCTTATATTTGCCTAAGGAGTTCTGCATTGGCGAAAACGAAAAAGAAAAAAGAAAAGAAATCAGTATACGAGGGTAAAGTCTACATACAGGCTACCTTCAATAATACCATTGTTACTATAACCGATCTCAATGGTAATTCTATATCTTGGGCGAGCGCCGGGGGATTAGGATTCCGGGGCGCAAAAAAGTCGACACCATACGCCGCGCAAACAACCGCTGAGACTGCTGCTCAGAAAGCAATGGATTCAGGCCTGCAGGAAGTACATGTATTTGTCAAAGGTCCCGGCGTCGGACGTGAATCCGCGATCCGTTCTCTTGGTGCATTAGGACTGCGGGTCAAGAGCATAAAGGATATAACCCCGATACCTCATAACGGCTGTCGACCAAGGAAAAGCCGGAGAGTATAAATTCCAAACTGGAATTAATATAGAAAGTAAAGTACTGATATGGAAAGAAGGAGTATAAATGGCTAGGAAAAACCTTCTCAAGGGATTCAAAAAGCCGAAAGGAATAACATTCGAACACAGCGAAGTCTCTGAGAACTACGGACGGTTTATAGCCTATCCCTTTGAACGGGGATACGGAACAACAATCGGAAATACAATGCGCCGTATTTTGTTGTCTTCGATACAGGGATACGCAGTGAATGCTATTCGGGTAACGAGCTATGATGATGACGGTTCTCCTCATGTTCTTTCTAGCGAGTATGAATCAATACCGAATGTAGTTGAAGATACTCCGGATATTATCAATAACATAAAGCAGCTACAGGTTGAACTTGATGATCAAAAAGAACAGAAAACCATTGTTATTGAATTGAAGGGAGAAAAAACTATAACTGCCGGAGATTTCGCAGTAGATTCTGATATCAAGGTTATGAACAAAGATTTGCACATCATGAGTTTGATGGAAGAAGCTAATATTGAAATCGAGATGCAGATAGAACTCGGCCGGGGTTATGTTCCTGCTGAAGTTAATGAAAGTTTTATTGATATTATAGGTACAATACCGGTGGATGCTATCTATTCCCCTATCCGGCGTATTAAGTATAACGTTGAAAATACCAGAGTCGGGCAGAGAACCGATTATGATAAATTGGTGTTGGAAGTATGGACAGACGGAACGATAAAGCCTGATGATGCGGTAGCGGAAGCGGCCAAAATTGCAAAAGATCATTTTACGATTTTTATAAATTTTGATGAAGACCAGGTAATAAGTGACGAAGATGTTGATGAAGATGAAGAACGTATCAGAAAACTGCTGGAAACACCGGTCGAAGAACTTGAATTATCCGTCCGCTCCAGCAATTGCCTAAAGAACGCGAATATAAAAAACATCGGTGATTTAACATCTAGAACCGAGGATGATATCGCCAAAACCAGAAATTTCGGTAAAAAGTCACTGCTTGAAATAAAGGATAAACTAAAAGAGTGGAATCTGAGCTTGGGAATGACCGATTACTCAGCCCTCAAAGACTCCTTAAAGTTCAAGAAAGTTAAAGAGGATGAGGAAGGATTGGTTAATGATGAAGAAGAAGAAGGGGGAGAAGAATGAGGCACAGAGTAAATTACAATCCTCTTAATCGTAAAGCTTCGCATAGAAAGGCTTTGCATAAGAATATGATTACATCGCTTTTAAGGTACGAGAGAATAACCACAACTAAAGCGAAGGCTTCGGCCGTTAAAAGAACTGCTGAAAAAATGATCACCAGGGCAAAGGAAGATTCTGTGCACAACAGAAGGATTGCCGGAAAGATGATTTCGGATAAAGAAGTCCTTAATAAGCTCTTTACAGAAATAGGTCCAAGATTCAAGCAAAGGCCTGGGGGTTATACCAGGATGCTGAAAATCGGTCAGCGGTACGGTGACGCAAGTGAAATGGCTATACTGGAACTTGTTGAAAAAACAGAGCAAGAGGAGCCTAAAAAGAAAAAGAAGGAAGCTAAGAAACCGGAAAACGTTTCTGAATAAGCCTATCTTCCGCGCTTTTCCGCGGAAAGCGCGGCTGTCTTTTAAAATCCTGCTATAAAAATACCGCTATAAAATTTGATTTTTAATCCGATAATGTGTATATAGTATACACTTATCAATTTTTAAAGTAAGAGGCGGAAAGACCGACATGACAAGCGCCCAGAAATTTTCTATCAGTTTCTTAGGTGCAGTTATTATATTCAGCGGTTTTGCTTTTATAGCCTTTTCCGGTCTGTTTAACTATATTGATACCACATTTTATAACAACCGCATAATTCAGCAAAAAGAGGAACAGCTGGACCAGGCCGTTTCTGTAATAAACGACTACCATCAGAAAAACATAACCCGATTTAACGGTATCTTGTCTAATGATTCAGTTAAGAACATTTTCCGGATAAACCAAAGCAGGGAAGACATACAAACGTATGTAAACTTTTTCGGCAAGCTGTACGAGCAAATTGAAGCTCTTTCAATCATCCGGTTCGTGGATAAAACTGGTGAGAAGCTTTTTTTCAGCGATAAACCTTCAGACATCCTCAATGAAACTTCCTTTTCCAGGAATTACCGATCTGTCATAGAAATAGATGAAGATCCGTCTCCTGCTGATCTTGTGTTGGAGGAATCAGATCCTGCCGATGTTCTGTATTCAAATTCACTTAATTCATACATATACCGTTTTCCCGTGTATGATACATTTAATGTTTATCAAGGTACCGCCATGTTCTATGTAAATATCGGCGGTATCACAACACCACTTGTTCGAGAAGGGATAGTAAATACAAACGAAACTGTACGTTCATTATCTGACGACGGTATTTTATTAAATATCAATCCGCGGTATGAAGAATCTATTGTTGATTTTGTACAAACCCGATGGGAAAGCGTTGTTGATGAGTCAGAAGAAAATTATTTTTTTATTACCTATGATGATTCTGAAGGTTACCGAATATTCTATGATAACAGTCTGTCCGCAAAAATCGCCATGATTTTTCCGGAAAATTTATTCAATATGCCGCAATTTTTGAACATTATACTCCTGGTATCAGTATTTTTAACCGTTTTTTTAATAATTTTCCTGCTTCTTAATCTAAAGCAGGATCCGGTACTCGTTCTGTCCGACCGCATTAAAAGATTTCAGATCAATCTGCTTAGAGAATATATGGAAGAGAAAGAGAATCTGGATTGGAAACGGTGGCAGGCAGAACTTGAGATAAGGCGTGATGATCTTTCAAAGAATATCAAAAAAGGTATCGGCAGAATAAAGAAAAGTAAAGAAGAAGAAGTTGACCGTATGATAAATAAAAGCTGGGATGAAATCATCGCGGTCTTAGGTGATAAAAAAACGCAGGAACCAAAAGAAAGAATCGAGATGCCTCAAATCGAGGAACTTTTGGATAGAGTAGTGCATAATTTAAAAACAATAAATTTTGATACAACAGTCAGTGAAAGAAAAGCTCCCGAAATATCGCTGCCTAACAAAGTATCCTCCGGTATGGAAGAGGAAACGGAAAAAGCGCAGCCTTCTCAGCAATCTCAAAAAATTGCGGAGGAGACCGGAGCTGCTGCTGATCTTGATGAAGAAGAGCCGGAAGAACTGGAAGAGCTTGAGGAACTAGAAGAATTTGAAGAAGATGGAGAGGATACGTCCGACGAGACAGTCAGCATTGAAGAAGAATTGGTTCAAGCGGCTCAAGAAGAAGAAACCGAAGCAGAGGAACTGGAAGAGATAGGTGAGGAAGATGAACTTGAAGAGCTCGAGGAGATTGGTCCGGAAGATGATGAAGAAGCTGTTGAGGAAGCCGACGTCGAAGAGCCGGAGGAAGAAATACTGGAACTGGAAATGCTTGACGCTGATGAAGCCTCCGCTTTAGAGGAGTATAATGAAGAAGAACCGGAAACTGTAGAGGAGTATAATGAAGAAGCCGATGAGGTACTTGAGCTAGAAGAGATAGATACCGTAAGGGAAATAGAGGAAGCCGAGGAATTGTCGTTTCTTGAAGGTGATACAGATACGGCTGAGCTTGAGGAATTGGATAGTGAAGATATTCCTGAAAATGAATTTGAAGAAACCGGCGAGCTGGAAGAGTATGACATAGACGAAACTTACGTCGCGGCAGAAGAAATTTTTGACACCGAAGAGGACGAACTTGAAGAATTGGCTGAACTGAGTGAAGTTTTCAGCAAGGAAGATGTTGAAGCAGTAGAAGAAATTCATCAGTATTATTCATCTATGGAGACACCGGAAGAAATATCAGAGTCTGAAGAATTGTTAGAAGAAGAAACTGAACATGAAGATGAGCTTGAAGAACTTGAGCAGTTGGATGAAGCAGAACCTGATGAGGTAGAAATTATCGGCAGTGGTGATATGGAAGAATTGGATGAGCTGGCGGTAGTCGATGATGTCTCTGATGATGATGATGAGGCAATTATTGTGGATGAGCCTGTAAAAACAGCCGGATCGACTTTATTTACAAGTTACGCTTTTGGCGACAGTCATTTAGTTTTTAAAGAAGTATCTACAGACATTACTGAAAAAGAGGAGAAGGTGTTGCCGAAAATATTTTCTGACGAAGATTTCGAATCAATTTCGCCCCGTGACGTGGTTGAGATAATCGAGAAGGAAGAAATTAGAATAGCAGAGAACGAAGAAGGGATATATCAAATTAGTCAGCTTGGGGATACGGAATTGAACGAAAAAAATGAAGAGTTTAGATCCCTCGTGGATTCAATAATCCGAACACCAGTCGAAGCAATAGAAGAAACGTCAAAATCTGGTATAGAAGACATTTTTTCTTATGATGCGATTGAGTTGTTCCCCACCGATGCATCAAATAAAGAGGAACTTGAGCAGGAGTCAGAGGAAGAATCATCGGAAGATAATTCCAAAGCACCGCAACAGCGTCTTGTTTTCGGCGAACGGGGCCTTGATTATGATAAGTTTATGCGAGGTTTTGCTCATGGAGAACGGGGTATCTTGAAATCATTTGTTGCCTTTACCCGAATATGGGATGCGACTACAGGAGCAGTTCTTAAACCGACGGATACTGGATTTGAGCCGCGGTATACTCTGGGTGTGGAAGAAGAAGGTTTTAAAAATTTGTTAATCCGAATCGAATCGGAAGTGTATCAGAGATTTTTTAAGCAGCGTCAAATAGTCTTCGTGAAAAAAAGTCTTAAAGAAATTGATGGTGTTGAAGGTCTGGAAGATAATCTTATCGCCACATTTCTGCGCAAAACACTCTTTATACCGGTCATTTTTGAAAATAAGGATACCTATTTGATGCTGGGTATAAAAGATACCATCGGAAGTTTAATGGAACTGTTCGATCACGCGAAGGATTTATCTCATCAGGTAGCATAATAAAAAGATATGAAGAAAAATAATAATCCTCTGCAAACAATAAACGAATATTATCAAAGGTTTTATACTGCTGAATCAGCAGATGAAGACCCGCTTTTAGGATGGGAAGACCGGGAAAGTCAGACTGTCCGATTCTCCGTTCTACCGGCGGTTACAGAACTGGAAGGGAAAAAACTTCTCGATATAGGCTGCGGAACAGGTATGCTTTATGATTATCTATTACATATAGGCATAGAAACAGAATATACCGGTGTGGATATTATGAAGGAAGCTGTTCAGACTGCCGCAATTCGGCATCCGGACGTGAACTTCATTCATGGTGATGTATTCCAGGATGATCTCTTTAAACCGGGAGAGTTTGATATTGTTTTTGCGTCCGGAATATTTAATCTTGATCTTGAGAATAATATGAAATTTATCCGCAAGGGGATCTGTAAAATGCTGGAATTGACCTCGGAAACAGCGGTGTTTAATCTTCTGCATACCCGCTCAACCGATAAGGAACCTATGTATTATTATTATACTCCCGAAGAAGTGAAGGACATTCCGGATCATGATGCTTGGGATGTTATTATCATAGACAATTATCTGAAAAACGATTTCTCTGTGGTATGCAATAAGAAATCCGTTAATAAGGCTAAAGGGCGATCAGCTTAGGTGTTCTTTTATCTTTTCCCGTAAATTCGTTCCCGGTTCGACAGAAAGGTGCTTCATTTCCATATTGGATGAAACAGTTTCTTCTAAAATATCGAGCCGGGAATATTCATCAGGAATAATCAAGAGCTGGTCCGGCTCTTCAGCATAGAGATAGAGACCTGATGATTTCCCCTGTGTGTAGGTACCGGCGCAGGTTAAATCTTTCCACTCCATATATACAGATTCTGAAGACGGGGTAAGACATGCAATGCCATCTTCATCTGCCTCAACATAACTTTTTTTCTGCAGACGGATAAAGGAAAAGATATTGTAATCAAAATAGAGCGAAATGAGGAGAGCAATTACTCCGAGTATGGGACTTGCGAAGACAATAAGCAATACAGAAGCGGCAATTATGGTTATCATAATTATGATCAGAAGCCAAAAGCGGGGACTCGAGTATAGATCAATACGGTGCCGCATTAAAAGCCTTCTCCCAGATAATTTTTACGTAAAATGTTAATAGCCTCTTTATTTTTTTCAATTTCATCGTAAAGTTTTTTTTCTTTCGAGTAAAGGGTTTTCATTTTCTTTTTTAAATTAACAGTTAATTTGGGAACTACAATCTTGGCGAATTCCTTTTTAGAAATAATCGGGATTGTCGTCCCATGGGTAAGTTTATTCAGTAACTTAATACCGGTTTCCGAACGGATGAATGCGGTGAATGCCAAGGCATTCTCTTGTTGATGCTTATCAAACCGGATTGCGAGCATGTTACTCGACGGAATCCATCTTCCCTTGAATGATTCAGGCAAGATACCAATTTTACCGACAGTGCCGACGATAGTCAGTAACACGTCAAACGGCGCCAGATGATATTTCTCGGCTTTAGCCAGTGACTGCTTAATCTTGATAGTCTTTGCCGGGATGTCGATAAATCCGAAATCCGGAAAGTCAGTGATCGAGACCATTTTATATTCCTGCGCACCTTTCCCCGGTTCGTTTTTGAGCAGGGGGGCACGCAGGATAATACTGATGTCTTCGAGAATTTGACCTGGTAAGTCCGATGAAAATTGGATTTCCCGTGGAGTAGATGTTTTTAACATTGTTTAACCCTTTTTCAATAAACCTGATATCTTCTGAAAACTGCTGGCATATATTTTTTATGTTGAAATCATCATAGTAGGTAGTTATGATGTTGTCAATCAGGAATTTTCATAGCATAAGGAAGGAAATAGCGATGAAACATTTGACGGTTTACACGGACGGCGGCTGTTTCGGAAATCCGGGTCCCGGTGGTTGGGCGTTTATAATATCCGGAGGTCCGGTAAGGGTTGTAGAGTATGGAGCCGAAACAGATACTACAAATAACCGTATGGAATTAACTGCCGTTATTTCCGGATTAAGGAAAATCCTTAATGAATATGGACGCGGGATTAACGTTTCTCTTCACACCGATTCACTGTATGTGCAGAAGGGCATTACCTCCTGGATCAATAACTGGAAGATTAACGGCTGGAAGACGGCCGGTAAAAAACAAGTAAAAAATAAAGATCTCTGGATTATTTTGGATGACCTTAACAGTAGTATGAAAATCAATTGGTACTGGGTAAAGGGACACGGAGATGATGTCCAGAATAATGAATGCGACATGCTGGTCAAAAAAGCGATTAATGAACTGATTTCCGGCGAGTAATCAAATATTTTCCTCCAAAATTGAAGCATACCCTATAAAAAAACAGTAAATAAAGTCAGGGCTATCTATTATCAAGGAGGACCAATATGTCTATTTGGAGTTATGAGCCTGCCGGATTTGACGGCAACCTGGTTTCCGTTGAGGCTGATATTCGTCGGGGCATACCCGGTACGGTAATTGTCGGACTGCCGGGATGCGCGGTGCGTGAAGCAAGGGAACGTGTCCGGGTGGCATTGAAAAACAGCGGATTTGATTATCCGGCGGCCAGGATTCTGATAAATCTCGCTCCGGGCAGTATTCCGAAAAGCGGCACCCTCTTCGATCTCCCTATTGCATTGGCCCTATTATCCGCGTCGGGACAATTCGGCATCCCCAGGGGGATACGGGTTCTTGTTATGGGAGAAGTACTTCTTTCCGGAAAAATACGGGGTGTCCGCGGCATTTTGCCTGCTGTCGCGGAAGGTCTGAAATCGGGAATTAATCATTTTATTATTCCGGAAGATAACCGGAAAGAAGCATCTGTACTCGGAAAAGGAATGATCGGAGGAGTTTCTTCATTGACAGATGCCGCGGCCTTATCCGTTTCCCTCAGCAGAAGCGGAGGGAAGATGTCTGCTGAAGGCTGGAGTGATGCTTCAAAGGAGGAAAAGAACCATGAAGTATACCTATACCAGGACTATCCCGATTACTTTGATTTAAAAGGGCAGACCGGAGTAAAACGGGCCTTAGAAATTGCTGCCGCGGGGAGACATAATGTCCTTCTGTTTGGTCCCCCGGGCTGCGGCAAGACCATGGCAGGATTCCGGTTTCCCGGCATCATCCCGGATTTATCCAGGCAGGAGTCCCTTGAGGTATCACGTATACATTCCCTGGCTGGTCTTATTCCTCAGGACGGCGGACTGATAAGAAAACCACCGTACCGTTCTCCTCATCATTCTGCTTCTTCTGAAGGGATCGCAGGTGGAGGAACGGCAATGCGTCCTGGAGAAATATCACTCGCACACAAAGGAATTCTGTTTTTAGATGAGGCACCTGAATTCAGAAAAAATATTCTGCAGAACCTGCGGGAACCCTTGGAATACGGGAATATTTCCATCGCCCGTGCCGGACGGTCCTTCCGTTTTCCGGCCGATTTTCAGCTCCTGTTATCCGCGAATCCATGTCCGTGCGGCAATCTGGGAAGAACGGAAAACATGTGTATCTGCAGCATGAATGAAGTGAACAACTATTGGAAGCGGATCGGCGGAGCTTTAATGGACCGTATCGACATCCGCATACCCATGCTGCCTCCCCCTTCCGAGAGTCTCTTCAAAAATGCCGGCGACAATTCCGAATCCATGAAGGCGCGGGTGGAAAAAGCCGTAAAGCTGCAGACGGCACGATACCAAAATGAAGCATTCAAACGGAACGGTAAAATCTCTCCCGGTAAATTGAATCATTACTGCCCTTTAACAGATTCAGCGGTAAAATCACTCAACGGTGCTGTTCAGAGGATGGACCTGTCAGCCCGGGCCGTTTCTTCGATTATGAAGATTTCACGTACCATCGCAGACTTTGAAGGAGCTGATGTTATTGATGAGTCTCATGTTTTTGAAGCCGCTCAATACAGGAGATACGGTGATGTCAGGGGAATCTGGGAGATGCTGAACCAGTTGAACACCCCCGTGTCTGTCTCTGAAATTCCCGGTTAAGAATGTAGATGATACTGATGTTATCTGAAGGTATCAGCAAATCCCGGTCAACTCCTTCTGTGATTGAGAAGAG
>CAYLLE010000016.1:0-44695 GCA_964384485.1 uncultured Spirochaetales bacterium
CCTCGTGAGATTTAGAAGTGGCCATAATTACATATAATATATAAATTTAGATCGGATTGACCGGGAATTGCCGCATATTTTTTTCGCGGGAAAACGGCAATTTCCGGTGATGCCGATTTATGTAATTGCTTTTAATAAAACAATTTATAAATTTTCAAACGAATGTTATCCCCGGAAATTGCTGTCCCCGGGGCAGAATAAATTTATATTCAAGCCAAAAATCATGTGCTGTACCGACAGGTATTCGGCCGGAAGTATGCCGCACGAATTTGTTATTGACTTAGCATAAAATCGGTGCTATGATATTAAAATAGAATTGAAGAGGTAATGATGAAGATCCATAACCGTTTCATATTTTTTTTGATATGTATAGGTTTTATTATTACATCCTGCGCTCATACTCCGGAAATTACCGAGGCAAAGGGAATTGTCGTGATTCACGGTGACTCGAATACCACTGAAAGTGAAAGGTCGTCGGACAGCAGGTTTCATACATTACTGAATCCGGGAACGGAACTAGGGATTGTACGCCGGCCGGCGGCCGCTGATTATACTTATTTTCCGAAATTTCGGGATATTGATTCCTTTCCTGAATACAACCCGGATTCAAGGGATACCTGGCAGGTAGATGTCCGGAGTTCGGATCTCCGGGAACTGGATTTATCCGAAAGTGTGGAAGATCTTTTTTACGCGAGTTTTGATACCGTCACCGAATGGCCCGAAGATCTGCCTGAACCATTTGATCCTGAGAGGATAATGCGGTTGGGGAGAAATCCGGGTCTTGGACTCCGGGATCTCCACGAACAGGGAATTGACGGCAGCGGCGTCGGAATCGCCATAATAGATCAAGCCCTTCTGGTGGAACACCGTGAGTACGCGGATAATTTGAGGCTGTATGAGGAGATACATTACCACAAAAACTCACGCGCCAGTATGCATGGACCTGCTGTTGCGTCCATTGCCGTGGGTAAAAATGCGGGCGCTGCGCCGGGCGCCGATCTTTACTATATTGCCGAATGGCACGCGGTTCGGGTAAACAATGAGTGGAAATTTGATATAGCCCCCATAGCCGCCTCAATTGACCGTATTGTTGAGATTAATCGCAGGCTTCCGGAGGATCGGAAAATACGGGTGATTTCCATCTCATTACGGATAAATTCAAGAATGAAAAATCATAGTCTGGTAATGGAAGCCGCCGTCCGGGCGGAAGAAGAAAATATTCATACCATATATGTCGGCAGCGGTGATACTTTCGGGGCGGGGCGTTATCCCTTGGCAGATCCCGATGATCCCGCATCGTACGGGCCGGGGATGTTCTGGAGACATACAATGTATGAGTACATAAATGATAAAATTGTTATTCCGATGGATTCCCGCTGCACAGCCGGTCCGAGCGGGGAGGACGGATACGCCTTTTACCGGAACGGAGGCATGAGCTGGGTGATTCCTTATGCCGCGGGGCTTTACGCCTTAGGCTGTCAGGTAAATCCGGAGATGGATCCGGAACAGTTCTGGAGTACGCTCAAGGAAACAGCGATTATAACAGAAAGCAAAGAAAATCCCATGGACCGGGATTTCGGCCTGATCGTGAATCCGAAGGGATTTATAGAGACGGTCAGAACAAACGGTAAATAAGAGCCGTACAGTCCAGCTCTCTCCCGGCAGTTTATACTCTATCTTCTTCGGGGTATAATATGCCCAAGGCGGTACAGAAAACATGACAACGCAGTCCCTTACAAAAACCCAATAGAATACATATTTTCAAACTTTATATGGTATTTTTTCATATTTTGTAACGTTTACAGTATCGAAAGACCCCCACTACAATAACGTAATAAATATATCAGTGGAAAAAACCGCCGTAGGCGGAAAAAGATCTTTATAAAAGGAGTGTTTATGAAAAGATTAGTAATGTTATTGCTTGTTACGGTGATAGTAACAGGCGGTCTGTTTGCAAATGGTGAATCTGAAGAAGGCGCCATGGCCGGCCGGCCGAGTTTGTCTATCTGGGTTGATCAGGCACCTCCCCCGGTTGCTCTTGATGAAACACCCGGCGGTAAGCTTTTAGAAGAAGCCCTGGGAGCCGACATCGAATGGGAGTACACCGTCGGTGAAGCGTCCCAAGCAGCCGGTATTATCCTTGCATCAGGTGATTATCCTGACGCTGTTGCCTGCGGTAACAAAGAAATCAACATGTTCGTTAATGCAGGTGTTTATACCGATCTGACCGATTACATGAAAAACAGCCCGATGCTGGACCGTTACTACCCGCAAAGTTATCTCGACGCGCATTACGCTAATGAAAGCGGCGAGGTACCCTGGCTGAGTAACGGCGTACCCGGACCTCCTTCACTCGACTTCCCGGGCGGCGGCTGGTTCATACAGCAGGAAGTGCTTGAATTCGGCGGTTATCCAGAATACCTCAACTTTGATGAATACATCGAACTTCTGAGAGACTACGCGGAAGCGAATCCTGAAATCAACGGCCACAAAACCTATGCCTGGATTTTCCAGAACAATACATGGCAGTTCGATACTTTGACCAATCCTACAGCCGAGCTTTACGGATACATCGGTTCGAAAGGAATCAAGTTCGAGATGGTTGACGGCAAGTGGGATGTGTCCATTCAGCTTGCGACTGATCAGGAAAAATATTTCCTGAAGAAACTAAACGAACTCTTTGTAGATGGTCTTCTGGATCAGGAAAGTTTTGTCCACAACCAAGAGCAGTACCAGGCAAAACTCGCGCAGGGCAACTACCTCGGCGGTTACGGGTACAGCTATCAGCACGGTCCACCGGAAAATGCTTTGAGAGAACAGGGCATGGGGATGCACCGCTGGGTTGGTGTTCCCGTTTCTTATGAGGAGGACATAACTCCCACGTACCGTGTAACCGGATCCGCGGGCATCAACGGCGGTTTCGCCATCATGCCCGACACCGAAGATCCGGATCTGGTATGGGATGTATTCGTGGAACGCTGGCTGTCCGATGATGCCATTTCCGCCCGCTGGTGGAAGATTCCCGGAGAAACCTACTCCATAGCGGATGACGGCACCTACTACATGACCGAAGCGCAGATGGAAGATTACTATTCCAAAACCATTCGGGAAGATTACATGGTAGGACGGGTAAGCGGCGGCCGCTGGCTTCCCTACGCGTCAGGCTTGTATAAGCTTAAGAACGGCAGCTATGTTCGACCCGAATATCACCCGGAAATAGTCGGTTACAGGTTCCAGCGGACCCCGGAAGACCGGGCATTCCTGGAAGCATATAACATTAATGCTCCGGGAGAACTCTGGGAACCAATGGATATGCCGAGTCACGGTCATTCCTGGAATATGTCCTTTGATAAGGATGAACTGGCCGACCAGGAAGAATGGGATGAGTTCCGCAGAAGATGGTATCCCCGCCTGATCCTCGCGGAGAGCGGAGAATTCGAAAGCGTATGGTCCGAATATGAAGACGCGTATGAAGACGTAGACTTAAGCGATTGGCTGGCACGGGTTGAATTCGTGGCAAACGAAAGAAGAAAAGCGAACAATCCTGTTCTAAATCCATAAATTTTTTAACAGCAAAACATAGGCCGTCATGCTTCAGGCGTGACGGCCTTTTTTATGCGCGCCCGGAAATGCGCACATACTTGGGAGTAACCTATCAATGATAGGAAGTCTCCTACAAGCCCGACAGGGGAAATTGTTAGCTGGACGACAAGGATGTCAGGAGTGATCCTGAATCTGAAGAAAACCGCAGGCAAAGCATGGCCCTGACGAACAGGAATCGCATATGAGGCATAACAACAGGATGAGAAACCATATATCTTCAAAGTCCAAAACCTGTACGGAAAGTTGCTATGTATATGCGGCAGCGGCAGGCGGGTTAATTTTTATTCTCCGTTTTCATTGATCGCCGCGCCGTATGGAAAAGACAGTATAACTTCCGTGCCTTCTTCTTCGACACTTTCTATGCTCATCCACATTTCTTCACCATACATGAGGTACAAACGGTTATATATATTCTGCAGACCGATACTCTCTCCGGAAAGGTTTCGGCGTAAAAGCCGTCTCCGCTGCTCCGCAAGTTTTTCCTGGGACATACCCTTCCCGTTATCATGAACGGAGATCACCAAACGGCGGGACACTTTTTTAAATCGTACCGATATGTTTCCCCGGGTCTTCCGTTGTTCTATTCCATGAATACTCGCGTTTTCCACAATCGGCTGTACAATCATCCTCGGCAGCGGCAGATTCATCACTTCTTCATCTGCTTCTACCGTATATTCGTAGGAATCACCGAAGCGGTACCGCTGCAGGTCAAGGTAATCTCTTATAAAATCCAGCTCCTGGCTGATGGTAATCATTTCATCCTTCCAGGAGGTGAGATAATCGAACAATCTTGAAAGAGATTTCAAAGCACCCGAAGTCTCAGTTTCATTCCGGCTAAGACTCTTCATCCTGATCGTGTTCAGGCTGTTAGAAAGAAAATGCGGATTGATCTTTGAATAGAGAGCTTCCAGCTCCGCGTGCCGTTTTTCCACCGCAAGCCGGTTAACCTTAAGTCCGTCCTCATAGACTTCAGTCAAGAGCCGTTCTATGGTTGATGTCATATTGTTGTATGCCTGAATAGTCGAACCCAATTCGTCCGCCCCGGGATCGCACTTTACCGGGCGGAAGTGTTCCTTTGTTGATGATTTAATACTCTTGGTGAGGAGCTGCAGTCTTCTTGCCAAAGAATAATTTATTCCGAACTGTACCAGTGAAGCAAACAGGATGCTCAATAACGCGACAGCCGCAATGCCGAACGAGAAAAAACTTGAAAATCTGTTTCCTGTTTGGTAGGGGAAGCGTCCGACTATCTTTAGATTAGAAAAAGCCTCGGGAAACCCGATAGGCAGTGAATATTCAAATTCATGATCCCCTAATGTTTCCACATCCGATAATTTTATAAGACTTTCTCTGATTTTTTCGCCGGCCGCGGCACTGCCGGTGATAAGGTTGCCCTTTCCATCGATCAGGTATGTCCGGCCGTATGTCGTAGACTGCCGCATGAGCTTGGTAATCACAGATAGAGCAAGGTCGATGCGGAGGACTGTTTCGATCTTGATATCGCTGTCTTCATCGTTGTTCATATTGCTGACAAGACTCAGCTTGACTGTTGATTCAATAAGATTAGACTCCACGTAGGAAACAGCGGATGCCTTCTTTTTCCGCTCCATAAACTGCTCTATCCATTCAGTATTGCGGGCCGTATCATTCAGCAACAGAACTGCTCCGCCCTGTATGATAGCCGGATTGGTCGTGAAGAAGAAAATCTCTTCCACAAGAGGATAAGCGGTAGTAAAACTATCCATATAATAGCGCAGTTGAATCCGGTAGCGGATAAGATGGTTGACCTGCTTTATCCTCCAATCGTCCAGCATGGTCTGTATTAAATCGTCGTTATAAAGAAGTCCGGCAAGACCGTTCACGGTCTGAAAATGTTCACCCAGCTGACTCTGCAGACCATGCATAACAGAAGTGGCCCGGTTCTCATCCGAACGACGTATCTGTTCTATAAGAATTCCGTTCGTTGCAATACCGACGATAAGAAGCGGAACCGCAAATCCTAATATGTAGCTTAGGATCAGCTTCTTCCGGACACTTATATTGTCCAAATATGTCTGCAGACGGCAAAAGATGCTTTTCAACATGAAATAAGTATAGCATAGTAAGATAAGGTGATAAGACAAGAAAGTGAAAAAAATTCGAACTTTGTGCGGTTGTCTTTTTTATTTTGTGCTGTTTCGAAATATATTATCAGCATTTACAATTAACCCATCATGAGTAATCAAATGATGACCCACCCGGCTGGTCTGTCGGATAAAATGGGCAAACGGCAAAAAGGCAATTTCTTAGAACGTGCACTGCGGCAGAAAGAATTGATGATAATCGGTATCGGATTTATCGTTTATCTTATCATTTTTTTCTATGTTCCTCTCTGGTTCTGGATTACCGCGTTCCAGGATTACAATCCCGGTCTCGGAGTAGTCGGGTCCGAATGGGTGGGATTCGAACACTTTAAACAGCTTTTCTCGTTTCCGCAGTTTTGGCGCGCCTTCCGGAACACATTTGCCATGAGTTCATTGAGCATGCTCTTCGGAACCACCGCCGCTATAATTCTCGCGATCTCCTTGAATGAAATTCGTGCAAAAGCTTTTGGACGGACAATTCAGACTCTTTCCTACCTTCCGCACTTTGTATCCTGGGTTGTTGCCGCAAACATTATCCTGAATTTTCTTTCTATCCATAATGGATTTCTCAATCAGTTTTTACTTGATTTAGGCATTATCAAGTCACCCAAGATGTGGATAGGAGAACCAAGGTACTTCTGGATCATCATCGCACTCAGTAATACATGGAAGAGCATGGGCTGGAGTTCCATCGTATATTTAGCCGCCATAACAGGAATAGATCCGCAGCTCTATGAAGCTGCCGCGATCGACGGTGCCGGCAGACTGCGCCGGATATGGCATATTACCCTTCCCGGGTTACTGCCTACCATTTCAATTATTCTCATTATCAATATTGGTTATTTGTTCCGATCAGGTTTCGAGCAGCAGCTCCTGCTCGGAAATCCACTCGTTAATGATGTATCGGAGGTTATTTCTATATTTGTTCTAAGATATGCATTGATTTTCGGCCGCTACTCCTTCTCCATAGCCGCGGGAATATTCAACTCGGTTGTCAGCATAATTCTTATACTTACGGCAAATTCAATAGCCAGAAAAACTAACATGGAGTCGTTGTTTTGATGATAAATAGTAATGTCAAATATTGGTTTTCACGATTAAAGATGGCTGACAAGATCTTCGGCTTTTTCATCGCTTTTTTTCTTCTCTTTGTCGGCTTCATAACCCTTTATCCCTTTATGCATACTCTCGCGATCAGCCTCAATGATTCAATTGACACCGTCCGGGGAGGAGTTACCCTCTTTCCCCGTAAATTCACTATAAGCGCCTATGAGCACCTTCTGCAGGATAATAAGCAAATTTTGTCGGCAGCGGGTATGTCGGTGCTAAGGACCGTTGTGGGGGTTTGTTTCTCTACCTTCACGACTGTTCTGATCGCGTACGCGCTGAGCCGGCGCGAATTCCTGCTTCGAAGACTGATATCATTCATGGTTATCCTGACACTTTATGTTCAGGGAGGCCTGATCCCCAATTACTTCCTTTTCAGGAATATCGGCCTGCTCAACACCTTCTGGGTCTATGTGGTGCCCCATTTAGCGGCCGCCTTTAACATCATCATCGTGCGTACCTACATTCGGCAGCAGCCGGACAGCTTTATTGAAAGCGCGAAAATAGACGGGGCAAATGAATTCCGTATCATTTTCCAGATCGTTTTTCCCCTTATCCTGCCGGTAATTGCGGTTACCATCCTCTTTATCGCGGTATTCCAGTGGAACAGCTGGATCGATACCTATATCTATGCTTCACGGAGAGATTATCTATCAACCCTGCAATTCGAACTGCAGAAACGCATCGCAAGCGCTATGCAGATGATACAGGACCGTACAATGAGCTCCCAGGAAGCGCTTGAAAACGCGGAAAGAACACTTGTTCTCCCGGATTCTATCCGTGCCGCCATGACCATGATTACCATACTTCCGATCGTGATGGTCTATCCCTTTTTGCAGCGCTACTTTGTCTCCGGTCTCGTGGTCGGCGGATTGAAGGACTAGACATTCCGGTACTGTTGCCAATTTTATTGATGATAATTCCACTCAGGTATTACGCCAGAAAATGGTCTGCCAGATTTCCCGGCTGTAGTGCCGTCACCCTCCATCAGTATTAACCGGAATTTTCTTAACTCTGATTCAATTTTGGGTGAGAAAATTAGGACCAATAAAATTGGCAACAGTAGTGAAGTTGATCAGCGGTTGACCGCCTCCCGCAGCTTCAACGCGGTCCGGGCGGCTTCCTCCTCATCATTAGCGGTTACCGATAACACATACCGGCCGCCTTCGGGCAGTTTCCCGGGCCATGTCCAGGGATCTCCTTCAGCGGCCAAGCTGTGCATCTGCAGGGTTGTATCTTTAAAAAACGGATATGCTTCCGTAATATAATCAAAAGTATTTACCAGATTTAGTACTTTCAGGTCCGGGATCTCCCGGAGGTTTTCCCACTGATGCCGGGCGTCGGCGCAGCAGTGTATGCCGATACCGCCGTACCGTTCCGACAAGCGTTCAAGTTCGGGACGGAAAAGCTGCCGAAAGATATCGCTGTTTACCGCGCCGATTTCGTCTTCGGAAAGGGTTATTCCCCGGGGCATATAATATTGCGGATAGTGGGCGATAAATTCAGAACCGTACCGGCTGAACCACTCATCGAGAAACGCGGTCAACAAGGAGTAGACTTTTTCCGCTAATTCGACGACCGCGTCGGGTGTTTCCAGCATAGCGATAAAGAAATCATTTTTGTCCCAAATAAGGGCGGTAATATCCATGGGACTCTGAATGTCGGGAAGTTTGATAAGAGCCTGACCGTCGGCACGCTTATACAGCTCATCCGCCATTGCGAACGGCAGAGCAAGAGGCGGTGAATCGATGGATGGAACGGTTATCTTTTCCGCTTCTGAAGCCGAACGGACTAAGGGAAGCGCGAAAGGATTGCTGTCCTCGGGATAATGAACGGAGCACCCGAAGGCCTGGGCAAAAATTTCGGTACCCGTGGCAATGTCCAGGTAAGGAAGCCGGTCATCATCGATCCGGGCCATCCGGTCCAGAGTGGTGTTGTATTTACGCCATGCCCATTCTATCCGTTCCTGCATTTTGGCAGCCTGAAGAACCGGCCGCTCCTTAGCATCGCCTTCTATTTCGATCATGAATAAAAAGGTATTCCTATTTTCAGGTGACAATCCGCGGATCCACCGTTTTTTCCTTTCCTGTATTTTCGTGCTGGTATCTGTCATTTCATCTTTCCTTGATTCAGTATCTTATATCAGTTAAAAATCCGGAACCGGATGAACTTCGAAAAGATACCCTCCGGATTTTAAATCCGGAGGGTAAAATGCGAATGTTATGCACCGGTAATAATTACTTTTTCCAGGCGTCTACCTGCTTCTGCATCTCCGCGATGATAGCGTCGGCGCCGGCTTTGTCGAGTTTACTCAGGAATTCCGGGAGTACTTCTTCAGGATCAACCTGCCCGCATTCTAAGGCGGGAAGATATTCTTTCACGACAGAGGAACACTGAGCAATTTCGGACTGAACCGGAACGGGATTAAATGAGAAACCGAGAAGGACGGAGGGGGTAGCGTTCTCATTGATCTCCTTGGTCCGTTCCCAAACGTCATCGGACTGCCCCGGTATAAGGTACGCGTTAAATGTTGACGCGTGCATCCATGCTGTACCGGGGTTATAACCGCTGTCCGGTATAAGCTCGATGCGGTTAGCTCCCGTTTTTTTATAGTGCTTTCCTTCTATACCGAAGGTCAGAGTGTTGTAGAGTACTTTGTCGGAGTTCATCAACTCCATAAACATCATCGCCCGTTCCGGGTTTTTAGATGTGATACTGATGGCGTGCATTGTCGAGATGATACTGCTGGTGTAAAGGACCGATTCGGATATGGGAATCGAATATACCGGATATCCGTGTTTAGCTTGAAATTCCGCTTCCACTCCAGGCTTCAGATTCCCTTCGTACATGATGCCGAATTTACCGGCGGTTTTTTCCGGGTTGGAATCGGTCACGGTCAGCGCGTCTTCCCGGATGTATCCTTTTTCCGCCCAGCTCCGCATTAGATTGAGCCAGTCCCTGAATTCTTCTGTTTTAAACTGATTTACCACTTTTAGCGAAGGATTGTTGTCCTGGATGACTCCCGGGATTGCTCTTCCGCCGATCTCGTCGAATCCCAGGTACGCGTTTACAAGTCCGAGCATGTAGCCGGAATGGTTGTGGACATCGATAGGAATAATGGACGGTTCATATTTCTTAAGCGCTTCCATAAACGGTTCAAAGTCTTCGAGGGTTTTTATATCCTGGTACTCAAACTTATACTTATCCACAAGATCTTTCTTTAGTGATACTCCGTTGGTCATGGCGGATATCTGATAGTTGATGATTCCGTAAATATCGCCGTCTACTTTTGTGGCACGCCAGATCTTTTCCGGGACAGCTTCCCACAGGTTAGGTGCGTATTCGGTAAGCAGATTATCCAGCGGAAGGAAGGCTCCCTTGGAGACATTCTGGTGGTAGTTGTTCATCCAGTTCGCGGTAAAGCAGAGGTCGAAGGGTTCTCCCGACGCGATTGTCACTTGCATTTTCTGTTCGTAATCGCCCCAGCCGGTCGCTTTAAAATCGACAGTAGCGTTCAGGATATCCTTTACCTTTTTGTTGACTGCTTCGAATACCGCTTCCTGATCATTCTGGGGATAACTGCCGGGGTAGTACCACGTCAGTTTAACCGCGTCCAGCCCGTCTTCGGTACTCTCGTCTTCGGATATTCCCGCAGCAAATGCAGGAGAAGCAAGAAGAACAAGCAGTAAAAGGAAAAAACAAACACGAAAAATTCTCATAAATCACTCCTTATTGTGTATAGTTTACCGGCTGTACTGCCGGGTAACAACCTTTTTCAGCCTTTCAATGATCCCGCGGTCAGACCGCGGACAAAATATTTCTGGAAAAACGGAAAAATAAACAGCATCGGTCCCGCCGCGAGAACACACATGGCCATCCGGGCGGACTCTCCCGGGAGTTCACTAATGTCGACACTCAGTGACGCCGTGGTCATCTGTTTCGTTAGATAATCAAAATTTGCCATCATCCGCTGGAGCATAAATTGCAGCGGAATAAGCCGCTCAACATCGATATACAGAAGAGGGAGCCACCAATCGTTCCAAAGATGAAGCGCGATAAATAGTCCCACCGTCGCCAAGGCAGGTTTGGAAAGGGGGAGCAGAATCTGGGCGTACATTCTGAATTCACTGGCACCGTCCATTTTCGCCGACTCAAAAAGTGAGAAGGGGAGCTGGGTAAAAAAGGTCCTTAGAAGCAGGACAAACCAGGGAATAACAAGCCAGGGAAGGAAAAGAACAAAGAATGTATTTTTAAGCTGCAGGTACCGGGCTATGAGAATATACCACGGTACAAGTCCGCCGTTAAAAAGCATGGTAAAAAAGACGTAGAAGGTGAGCGGGCGCCGGAACCTGTAATCTTTCCTGGCCATGGGGAATGCTACCAAGGAGATAACCAGCAGTGAGCTTAAGGTCCCCACGAAAGTCACTGAGATGGTGATGTAATAGGATTGGAGTATACGGGCCGGATTCCGGAGTATGATTTCATATGCCCGGATGCTGGTCTCCCTTGGGAAAACACCGTATCCCCGTTCAATTATCGAGGCTTCATCGGTAAACGAGATTGACACTACACTGATTAGAGGGACGACACAAATGACCGCCAGAATACCAAGGACGGTGTGCTTAAAAATATTTCCCCAAAGGGCTGATCTTTTGGCTTCTATCATATTACGTCCTTAAAAGAGTGCGTGTTCCTTGCTGATTTTTCCGACGATGAGATTGGAGACCAGGACCAGGATGAACCCGACCATGGCCTGGTAAAAATTGACTGCCCCGGCCAGTCCGATATCACCTGTCACCCGTAACGCCCGGTACACATAGGTGTCTATAACATCGGTTGTCGAAAAGAGACTCCCGATCTGTCTCGGCAGCTGGTAAAATAGTCCGAAATCGGCGTAAAATATTTTTCCCACCTGGAGCAGAACAAGGATGACCATCAGATTGGAGAGGAGGGGTATGGAAATATGCCGGATTGTCTGTACCTTGGAAGCACCGTCGATAGCCGCTGATTCAAAAAGTTCCCGGTCAATTCCCATCAGTCCCGCGTAATAGATGATGGAAAAGTACCCGACGTGTTTCCAGAGATACATGCTGGTCAGTATTGCCGGCCAATGTTTAGCCTCCACATACCATTGCCGGCCATCCGATCCCAGCGCTTCGAACCAGTTGTTCAGGATTCCGTAACGGGTGGAAAGAAAAGCCAAAAGCACATAACTTACCACCACCCAGGAAAGAAAATAGGGAACAAGGAAGATAGTCTGATAAATCTTGATCATGCCTCTATTGGTTACTTCATAAAGCACCAGGGCGATGAAAACCGAAAGAACTAAACCGAGAAAGATGAACACCGTGTTATAACCCAGGGTATTCCGGGTTATCCTCCACGCGTACTGACTTGAAAAAAAGAAATCAAAATTTTCAAATCCCACCCAGGGGCTTTTAAAAATTCCTAAATTCACCCTGAACCGTTTGAACGCGATGATGATTCCCGCCATTGGGATATAGTTGAATATGAAAAGGGTTATCATCGCCGGAAGAGCCATGATACTCATCTGGAGTGTGTTTTTCCCTAGTGTTCTTCCAAGTTTCGTTGTTCCTCTCATACCAGTAGTATCATAAGGGGCGGAAATTCGTGCTGTATAGGGATAAAATCGAAAGAAATTCGGGAAAAAAAGAAGAATTTGTAAGGTTGCGCGTTTTAGAAAACCGTACTAACATGGTGGAATGTTGATCACGTCCCGATTTGCCGATATGCGGAAAAAGAAATTTCTTTTGACCATGCTCGGTTTTCTTTTTTTGACTATGGTGCTGCTTAGTCTTCTTCAGTTTTCTATCTTTTATACCGGATTTTTGAATCAGGGGCTGGACATTCTGCATACCTACAATTCAAAAGTTTTTGAGAGTGTAAGCAGCAGTATAGATTTTGCCCACGACAACTATACGTCACTTGCCGTGAATATGTTTGTGATGAACGATATTCAGGCTGCCCTGTACGCTGAATTTCTCGATTACCAGCAGATCAGTCAGACGAGAAATATCGTGGAGAACATCAGGAATTTTTATCCCGAAATCCATTCGGTATATCTGTATAACAAAAAAATCGACGGTTTTTACACTTTTTACAGCGGTGTTTCCAAACTGATGCAGCCGGCGGAAAATTTTCCGGATCCCGAAATAAAGCGGATGCTTTACAGCGGAGAAAGCGCCCGGAAACTGATGCCTATCAGCCGCATGATTCCCCGGAATCTTTCCTTTCCTGAGGGAGGAAAAATCCAGGTTTTTACCTATATCATGTTTGAAAAACCAAATTCCGCGGCATCGGCGAACGGCGCCGTTGTCGTGAACATCCAGGCTGATCATATTGTAAATCTGATCCGGAGAACCGGGGAAGAGGGTGAACCCCTTGTTTCCGACGGAACAGAATTGTGTATCGCCGGTATGGACGGCAGGATAATAAGCGGTACCGAGGATAATATAAACCGTGCCGCAATCAAACGCATTATTGATAAGGCGGAAACAAATGGATTTGCTCCCTTCACGGAGCGGCTGCACGGAGACAAGATGATTGTTTCCGTTGTCAGGAAGAATCAGACCGGCTGGTATTTGATAAGTCTTGTTCCGGCTCAGAATATTTCCCGGTCACTGAATCCGGGAAGGCTGTTTCTCTTTATTTCTTCCCTACTGCTGATCCCGGTTCTTTTAATAATTGCTCTTCTGCTGGCAAAAAAGTTCTATTATCCAATCAATGAACTTATCCAAACAGTGGAACAGGAGACAGGTAATGATACCGACGCGGACGCCGTGGAGGGGGAGTTGGAGTTTCTCCTTCATTCGTTCAAGTCCACAGTTGAAAAATCCAGAAGCCTGGAACAGTTCAGAAATGACCACCTAATTTCAGTGCGGAATGAATATCTGAGCGGACTTCTGGAGGGGAGAACAGATGTTAACGAACACACTTCGGATATTTTCCGGGAATACGGGGTTGAGCTTGATCCGGAAGAGCCCGCGATAATCGTATTATTTTATATCTATAAATATCAGCAGTTCTTATCAAACATAATATTACCCTTCTCATTGGGAAAAATGATCCAGAACCAGCTCGAGGGAATAGGTCCCTGCTGCTGTGCCGTACTGAAAGAAAACAGTATAGCCGTGATCATGAACTGTTCTATTGAAGTAGAGCAGGACCTGTTACACGGTAGCATATCAGGAGTTGTAGACTGTTTAAACGATGAGGCATCTGTGTCCGTGACCGCCGCCGTCGGGGACCGGCAGGAATCACTGGAATCTATTTCTGATGCATACACGGCAGCGGCGGAGATTCTTTCTTACCGGTTTAAAAAAGTTCCCGGCGCGGTGCTTACAGCTGATGATCTTCCTTCCGATCAATTGAAAAGCTACCGGTTTCCCGTTCAGGAAGAAGAAAAGATTCTGGAATCGGTAAAACGGGAAAATTTAGAAACGGCACTGAAAGAGTATGGAAACTTTTCGGACCGGCTGCGTGACACTATGGCTGAGAATATCATCCTTTCCATGACCAGATTGGCCTCATCCGTATTTGATACTATCAGGATGATTGAAGCCAATAGCACTTTACGGTTTAACCATAATTTCGCCGAGTTTTCCGAGGGGCTGAGCAGTTGTGAAACCTTCCCGGAATTCAACAACCTTTTTGAAGGTCTGTTTTCCAGTGTTATTAGGGAGATGACGGATGCCAAAAGTTCACATACCGCGTACAAAATAGCAGAAGCGAAAAAATTTATCTTAACCAATTACCGGGACTGCGGTATCTGCACCGAGAGTATCGCCCAAGAGCTTTCCATCTCCCCTGTCTACTTCCGCCGCATATTCAAATCTGCTACCGGTCAATCCGTGGCGGAATTTCTCGATCAGGTCAGAATCGAATCTCTTAAGGAGCTGCTTCTTAACACAACCAAGCCTATAAAAAGTCTCCTTGAGGAAATCGGTGTGGCAAATCAGCGGTATTTTATTAAGAAGTTTAAACGCACTGTCGGAGTTAATCCGCAGGACTACCGGCAGAGCCGGAAGTCCCCGGTATCATGAGACTGCCTATGCCGGGTTCGGGACGAATTCTCCTCCCCGGCACTTTTTGAGGTAATTCAGTGCATGTACCTGTCCCGTCATCTCTAAATTTCCTTTATAAACAGGATCGTGCCAGCCTTCGATATCGATTGAACCGGTAAAACCGATCCGTCTGAGTTCTGAGATTATCGCTGTCCAATCAGAATCTCCGAATCCGGGAGTACGGTGGTAGGCGAAGGGCGGAACCTGCTGAACCTTTCCCGGTAATGCCACATCCTGATGGACAGATGAATGGACCCCGTATTTTCTAACCCTGTCCCACCTTACCGTGGCATCTTTGCCGTGGACATGAAAGAACTTGTGTCCCCACTCTTCGATCTGGGGCATCGGATCTATCAGACTAACCATTTGATGGCACGGTTCCCACTCGAGTCCTAACCGGTCGGAGGGTACCTCGTTAAACATCAGTTCCCAGGCGGTAGGATTATGCGCGATATTCCAGTCTCCTGACTGCCAGGTACCGCCCATGTCGCAGTTCTCGAACGCGATCTTTACTCCCTTTTTTTCCGCCAGGTCGGAAAGTTCACTCCATACTTCCTTGAACCTGGGAAGAGATTCATGAATCGGCTTGCCCCGAAGCCGGCCGGTGAATCCGCCGACAATATCGCAGCCGAAGAGTTCCGCGGCATTGATCGCCCGTTTCCAGGATTCCACTGTTTCGCGGTCATCGTCCGTAGTTTCCAGGGGATTACCGAAGACAGCCAGGGAAGAAACGACAGCATCGGAGCCGTCCAGTACTTTGTTTACTGAATCGGCGAGTTTAGGGAAATCAATTTCTTTGTTCGTCTTCCAGAAGGTGATTGAGAATGATTCAAATCCGTAGGGTAGTATCTCCTTGATGTATTCCGGGCTTCCCATATCCCGGTTGACCAAAGTACCAATTCTGATATCTCCGGCGGGATTATTTTTGTTTTCCATTTAACGGCTCCTTATTTTTTTGGACTGATGCGAAAATTGTTGTTACGGCAAATAACCGGACTTAATTCCTTATAAGAGGATCGTACTTTAAGTTCAACAACAATTTTCGCAACAGTCAAGTTTTTATCACACCTTGGATATTCTAACGAAAAATCTATATTATGTAACTATCGAATGGAACTGCTTGCAGGCCCCGTTTTACCGGTTCTGATCACCCATAGCGGCATCCCATTTCTTCTGCTCTTCACTCAGCTTTTCCGGGATGAATCCTTCGTCCCGGGGCCGAAGTTCGGCAAACAGGACTTCATCGGGTCCGACTGTAAAATCCAAATAGAGGACATCTCCTTGTGCCGTTACAGATTCCGTTTTGTATTCCGGTACTGAAGCGGCTCGAAGCACTTCCTCCTGAAGAGAGGTAGGATTCGCGGGTTTACCCATTTTTATCCAAGTTTCCCACGGACTGCCTGCTCCCGGCCGTATCCTGCCGGTTATGAGTGAATAAGCGGGGTTATGCTGTTTATTCCGCGGAAGCGGAATCTTAATTGTATCGTTCCAGACCGGCCGGTCCGGGTTTTGAGGAAACCGGTTGTTCCAGCACAGTATCCTGTAGGAACTGTTATCTTCAGTAATGAGGCATCCGCAGCCCGACGGCGGAGTTTCCCGGAAATCGTGGTGACAAACCGATCCCTTCATCTTGCTTAGAAATTTGAAACCGTTGTATCCGGCTTTCGGTATACCCTGTACTGTGACAAGGCCGTAGGTACATGAGAACGGGGTATGGGGGATTCCGCCTTCCTCAAAGATGTCGCTGGCGGTCCAGTAGGCCGCGGAATCACAGAGACTGTCAATCTCGATACAGGTTTTTACGATAAAGGATGCCGCAAAGAGATTGTCCACATAGATATTTTCACTCCAGGTAACAGCTTCTGAGGAAGGAGCGGACTGGGTGTTCCATTCGGTCCAATGGATTTCTATATCAGGAAAGGATGATTCTTTTACCTCACGCTGTACCCGCTTGAACATGTCCTTAAAAAAGAAACCTTCTTCATGGGGGCTGTCTTTCCTGTCCGGATAAAAAACGAATTCATCCTGGGGATAAAGATGGGTGGAGATAAAATCGATCGGTACCTGCTTCGCCGAACAGTGCTCCAGCAGGTCCGTGATCCAACCGCCCTTCGAAGTTGCCGGTCCCCCTACACGGAGGAACGGATCCGTTTCCTTTAACGCGGAAGCTGCTTTGTCGTACAGCCTGAAATATTCTTCTTTTGTACCCGACCAGAACCCGGAGAGGTTCGGCTCATTCCACACCTCATAATACCATTTCCGGATCTCCTCAAGACCGTACCGTTCCCGTATATGGGACGCGAACTCTTTTACAAGGCGCCGCCATTCCTCCCACTGTTGGGGAGGAGTTACGTTCATTTTATAATAAAACATCTGCTGAGTTCCGGAAGCCATCGCCCCGGGCATAGGATTCAGCTCAACAAAAGGCCGGAGATCCAACTCAAGAAGGGAATCGTATATTTTGTCCACTTGATGCCACCGGAACTTAAGCGTCCCGTCCGGTCCGCGGCTGACTACCCCCATATCATCATGAAACAGCGCGTGGAACCGGCAGTATTTAAACGGAAAATCTTTCTGTATCATTTTTAGATGATCTGTAAGATCCTTCCGAAGAAGATCGTAGGCTCTTCCCACGGCGATACAGTTTTGCCACGGCATATTGAGGTGCTGTCCATGATCAATTGAATCAACCGTTACCATTGTATGTCTCCATTATTGAATGATATGTGCATGACATAATATACTACAGGAAACGGAGGATAGTTTGAATAAACAGGAAAGACCCCTGTATCTTTTTCTCTGGATTATTCTGGGAGCTTGGGCCGCGGCCGGTTTTTTCGCGGAAGGTTTTATCAGCACCCTTTCCGGGCTGCTCGATCTGCAGTTTCAGCCCGCCCGGCTTATAGCAGATTTTTCGGAAGCCGCCGGAGAAGGAGCCGCTCTCCTGAATTCAGCCTTTGTAGCCGCCATCGGATTGTTTCTTATACGGATAAACCGGGTGCGTCTCTCCGGACCCACTGTCGCCGCAGTGTTTACCATGCTGGGATTCGGTCTTTTTGGTAAAACACCGGTCAATTGTATTCCCGTGATCCTCGGTGTGTTCATATCGGCCAAAATTATGAAGAAAAGCTTCCGGGAATACATCCTGATAGCGCTGTTCGGAACGGCCCTCGGCCCTTTGGTGACCATGCTGTTTGCCGAACTTGGAGTGATGATAGGCGGAGGTATTCCCCTTGCAGCTGCCGGAGGAATCACCGCCGGGATATTTCTTCCCCCCTTGGCACTGACCATGCTCCGGTTTCACCAGGGGTTCAATCTCTACAATATAGGGATGACCTCAGGATTTTTTGCTGTTTTCGCCGCGGCGGTTATCACGGCGGCAAAGGGGAAAACAACAGGCGAGATCCTCTGGACTGCCGAACCTTCCCTCTTATTCGTACTGCTGATTCCGGTTCTTTCGGTGGTACTTATAGCCGCGGGTATTGTTTTCGGGAAACGGGGGGTCTTCAAAGGTTTTTTCGGCATTATGAAACTACCAGGCCGCCTGCCGTCGGATTTTATGGATTCCGTCTCTCCGGGAAGCGCCCTTTTAAATATGGGAGTTTTGGGAATTTTGTTCTGGTTATATGTGATGATTATCGGCGGCGACTTGAACGGTCCGGTTCTTGGCGGTATCTTGACCATAATCGGTTTTGCCGCTTTCGGGAAACATCCGAAGAACGTTTTACCGTTAGCTGCCGGTATTGCCGCGGCGATACTTATTTTCGGGAAAGATTTTACAGCCCCCGGTCCCCTCTTGGCCTTCCTCTTCGGTACTACCTTGGCGCCTATAGCAGGGGAGTTCGGACCTGTAGCGGGTTTTATCGGAGGATTTCTTCACCTTGCTATGGTGGAACGGACCGGGGCGTGGCATCTCGGGATTAACCTGTATAACAACGGTTTCGCCGGAGGGCTGACCGCTACCTTTATTGTTTCGGTAATAGAGTGGTGGCGGAATAATCGGGGTGAACGACCTAAAAAGCAGGCTGCCGTGAAAGAGGAACCTGAAGTAGAGGAGACCGTATGAACCGGAAAGACTTTATACTGCATTTAATTACAGAGCTATCCCACTTTCTTCTAGATGCCGATCCGACGAGACTGGTCGTGTCGCTTCATCAGGAGGAGGACGGCCTGCATCTGGCGGTCTTTGATAACAACCCGCGGTCGGAGGATGAACTCGGGAAAATCAGAAAAACTCTGAATACCGCTAAACGGCCGGAGCTGGCAGGATACTACGGCAGCATGACCGGTTACGATATGCTTGGCGCCGCCCGGCTCGATCTTGTTGGTTGGCAGGTGAAGCATGGAACGGTGAGCAACACCGACAGCGGAACCCGGATCGATTTATGGCTGGGGGGTGAACGGTTTAACCCGGATCACTTTTCTATCCCCCACGGAGAAGGGTAGGGAGGATTACCGGCTACCGCTGGTAATCAACCGGGAATTGCCGTTTTTCCGCGAAAAAAATATGCGGCAATTCCCGGTCAACCTGATCTAAATTTATATATTATATGAAATTATGGCCTTCTCTTAATCACAAAAGGAGTTGACCGGGATTTGCTGATCGGGAGCGGCTCCGGCTGGGAACAGCTGCTATCAACTTTGAGCCATTTCCGTTGGGTAAGGGGTATCTCCCGCCATTCCCGTTTCCGGTGCATTGATCAGTACCGTACGGTTCCGCCGAACGTATTGGGATCAGGAACACTGAGGCTCCCCTCGGTTCCGTGAATCTCGATCCGGGGAAGATTGGCGCCCCATATATCGAATGAAGTGATCAGTGTCCCGGACGCTCCGTTTTCAAATTCCAGCAGGGCCTGGGTGTGAGTGGGAACCTCCACTTCGATTTTGCCGCCGAAATTCGGTTCGCTTGTGATGAGCCGTTCCTTCATGCTGATCACCGCTGATCCGGGGATTAAGGGAGAAGGTGCCATTTCATTTTAACCCCCCAAAAAAAACCGCCCTGAAGCGGGCGGTTTATCTCGTAGAAACAGAATGGTTTACTTACTGGCCATCCACTGGTCCACCTCTTTCTGTGCCTTCTCTTTTTCGTATCCGTATTTTTCCTGGATAACTCCGGCGAGCTTATCGCTGTCGCCTTCCACACGGGTCAGATCATCGTCGGTGAGTTTTCCCCACTGCTTCTTCGCGTCTCCCTTTAACTGTTTCCATTTTCCTTTAAATACGTCTTTATTCATAATGTCCTCCTACCATAAATATCTGCAAATAGTATGCCAAAATAATAGAAATTATTTAAATTAGCATAAGTGTAAAATTTACTCAAAATAAAATATGCCTTAAGCAGATGAAGAATCACCAGCCCAAGGCATATTTGTTTTATTTTAAGCGGAGCCATTTAAATCGGCGGGAAAAAGCGCTGCCGATCTGGGCCGCGGTAAATCCCGCGTCAATAATTTTCACTGCCTGCACAACAGGTCCGGAAACATAACGCAGGGAATTGCGGTAAAGATCGTCCTTTACAAGAAGAAGTTTCTTTTTCTCCTTTATATGCTTTAATTTTGTTCTTCGTGTTGCCATATCAATAGGTATCCTTTTCCAGGGTCGCAATGGTCCCCTCAAAGGGCTTTCGTTTTCTCGCTAAGGAGACTCCGATTATCGCCAGGACCACCGAGACTATGGCGTATATACCCACGGCAATGATCCCTCCGACTAATCTTTCATCCGGAGGTAAAGCCCAGATGATCAAAATTGTTGCTCCTATTATTGCCACAAGACCGCAGGTTGAAGCTATTATAGTCAGCGTTACCAGCTGGGAAAACCTAATTTTCTCTTCACTCAATTCGAGTGAAAAAAGCTCCAGCCGGTTTTCTATTATCTTTATTAAAAGACTTGGAATTTTACTTATCATCGGTTTTACCCATTTGGGTTATTTTTTCCCAAAAAGGAATCCGAAGAGAAGTCCGGCACCGAATCCGATTCCAACAGCTTTATACGGGTTTGTTCGAATAACGTGATCCGCCCGCTGGACCTGTTCCTGAAGAATGTCCTCCGCCTTGCTCATTCCGCGGTCAACCTGGGTCTGCACCTGTTTCAAACTCTCTTCAACTTTGTTTCTTGCCGCTTTTGCGGATTTGTCGGCCGTGTCTGCTGTTGTGCTTAAAAGTTCTTTCGTGTCCGCAACCAGTCTGCGTAAATCTTCCTGTAATTCTTCCTTGTTTTTCTGTATGTCATTCATTTGGTTTCCTCCTGTATTATTACATGCAAAACCTGTGCCATCCTGCTGTAAGGGTTGATAATAAATTACACAAGGTGTTGACCGGGAATGACTGGTGTTGAAAGAGAGGAACTGGACAAGAAAAAGGCACTGAGTATTACGCTCAGCGCCTGTGGATTTGTCCTCTGATACAGATTTCATATTGGTGGTATACTTCAACGCAGGAGGCATCATTGACTGACATTAAAACAAACCGGGAACTTTTTATTGATTCCACACTTATTGAATCCTTAGATGGAGCGGAACTCCGGATGCATCATCCCCAGCCCGGGGAAATTGTGTTGAAACAGGATAAGCCCTGGGAAGCGGGACCCGGAGCAATGAGTTATATCACCGTTCTTCGGGATGAACGGGGATTTCATATGTACTACAAGGGTGCCATGATGCGGGACATTCCCGAGGAAGCGGATAAAACCTTCGGGATAGCGGATATTCTGATATGTTACGCGGAGAGTGAAGACGGTATTCACTGGAATAAACCTGAACTGGATCTTTTTGAGTTTGCCGGTTCGAAAGCGAACAATATTGTATGGAAGGGGATTGGTTCCCACGGGTTTACCCCCTTTGTCGACACCCGGCCGGGATGTCCGGCGGCTGAACGGTACAAAGCATTGGGATTTTCTAAAACCGACCCGGAGCCGAAACCGCAGGGCACAAAATATCTATTCATGTTTTCATCTCCCGACGGTTTACGTTGGCACCAGATGGAAGGTCCTAAAAAGTACGGAGGGATACTGGACCGGCGGGACGGAAATTTTGATTCCCAAAATGTGGCATTTTGGGATAGTGAAGCCGGATGCTACCGTATTTATTTCCGTAAGACCAGAGACAGCGACCAGGACAAAAAGGGCTGGGTCCGGGACATAGTGACGGCCGTTTCCGAGGACGGTCTCAACTGGAGCGATTTCTCTTTCCTGGAATATCCGGATTCGCCGGAGGAGGAGCTTTACACCAACCAGGTGATGCCCTATCCCCGGGCCCCCCATATCCTGCTGGGTTTTCCTTCCCGTTATGTAGAGGGCAGGGGTCCATTGACCGAATGGCATGAAAAAATGAGCGCGGAAACCCCGGGGCGTCTGTACACCAGTTATACCGACGGACTCCTTATGAGCAGCCGGGACGGCCGGAAGTTCCACCGGTGGAACGAGGCATTTTTTCGTCCCGGGATGCCCGAGCAGTGCCTGTGGTCCTACGGCGACTGTTATCAGAATTACGGGTTGGTAAGCACGGCAGCGGAGTTTCCGGAGGCTCCCGAGGAGTGGTCCATTTACGTATGCCAGTGCTACCGGAGCACTTCCGCCCGTATCCGGCGGTTCACCCTGAGACTGGACGGGTTTGTCTCGGTTAATGCTCCGCTGTCAGGCGGAACGCTGACCACGAAGCCGTTCGTGTTCGGGGGAGATGAGCTTGAACTGAATTACGCCACCTCCGCGGCCGGCAGTATCCGGGCGGAGCTTCAGGATGCGGACGGGAATGCCCTGGAGGGTTTTTCATCGGACGACTGCCTGCCCCTGTTCGGGAACACCATTAGCCGGACGGCGCGGTATCGGTCCGGGGCCTCTCCCGGGAGCCTCTCCGGGAAACCGGTGCGGATAAAATTCGAGCTTAAAGACGCCGATCTTTTTTCGTTTACTTTCCGTTCCGCTCCCGGATAGTTTCGATCATGGCTTCGATATTGATCCAGGGAACCTCCGGTTCAAGGACATGGGTCGGGGCAAGGAGCAATCCTCCTCCGGCTCCGACCGTCTCCATCATCTTTTTGCATACCCAACGAACCTCATCCGGAGTTCCGAAGGGCATCGTGGTTTGGGTGCCGATTGTACCGTGGAACGTCAATTCGGTGCCGTATAGCCGCTTCAGTTCCCCGGGATCCATACATTCCGGCTGAACGGGATTAAGGATATCAACACCGATCTCTATGAGTTCCCCAACGATTTCACTGGCATCGCCGTCGCTGTGGTAGTCTATCATAATCTCCGGATTAATTTTTTTGGCGCATCTGATAACCTCCCTTAACCGGGGCTTCAGGAACCTGCGCCACATTTCCGGGCTCATCATCATGCCGCGCTGGGTGGCTACGTCATCACCCAGAAAAAGGATGTCCGCGCCTCTCCCGGCGTATTCCGCGGCCGAGCGGCACCGGATTTCGGTGATCCGATCCATGTGATACTCGGCAAGTTCCGGTTCAGTCATCATATCCATCATGAAGCGGTCCATTCCCCGCATGTACCACGCGATTTCGAAAATTGTCATGGCTAAACCAGCAGCGACTACCCTTCCGTTTTCTTTTAACCGCGCCGCGTTTGTTTCAAAGGCACTCCAATCCCAGTCCTCCGGGACCGGATAGGGGTACTCCTTAAATTCCGAGAGTTTCTGCATGCTTTCCATGGGATGCACCATGGCCGAAAAGTGAGCCAGGGATCCGGGTTTTGATCCGACACCGAAATTGTCGATAGTAAGTTTTCCCGGATCTTCTTTAAAGTAGCCGAAAAACTTGTTCCGGTTTCCTGTTTGCGGCGCTTCGATAAACCGCACCGGGATATCGTAAAACTCACGGTAATCTGTTTCACCTGTTTTTGTTTTGAACTGTTCGTATAGGGAGGGGCAGAGAATAAAATCAAAGGGTATATAATCTTCATTTTCCCGATGCAGCGCCTGTAAGACACGGGATCTCTGTTCATTGCGTTTCATTATTCTACTCCAAGGTTTTTCAGCCGGGTTAGTATGTCTTTTTCCAGCAATGTAATGACGGGTCCATTGCATACATGACGGTGTAGGTCTGTCCAGGGATCCGTCCCACCACTGGCCGTAGGTTTTTTTGACTGAATCCCAGTCGTTCTCTGAAAAATGAATTGCCATACTGATGTATCATACCAGGGGGCTGGTTAGAAATCTTTCCGGAATTTACCGGCTTTTTCCTGTTTTTTCCGGTTCTTTCCGTCTAGAGCCGGCAATTCCTGATGATTTCGATTTAATTAAATGACTTGACATAAAACAGGTTAAAATTTTTATGCCACTGTTAGCACCGGAAGTTGCCGCTCTGGAGCTGTTTCGGCGTCTTTTCCGTATATTTTTTAAAGCAGGTGTAAAAATTCGAAACACTTCTAAAACCGCAGGAAAAAGCTATATGCGGTATGGTTTGATCTGTTTGGAGCAGGAGTTCCATCGATTTAAGAATTCTTAGTTTTGTAATGTAATCCGTAAACGAAACGCCGAAAGTCTCCCTGAAGTAGGTCGAAAAATAATTCGGGCTCAGGGAAGCGGCGGCGGCAGTGTCAGGAGCTGTTATTTCTTCGAGATAATTGGTATGGATAAAGGCGAGAATGGACCGGTCCCTCCTGGAATACCCGGGAAAGTGTTCATTTTTTGTTTCCTGAAACGGGCAGCGGGACCGCAGGCGCCGAATCAAACCTAATGTCTCCAGGAGTAGACCTTTCGTTATAAGTTCGTACCCGGTATTACGGGTGGAACTCATTCTTAATCCGGTTCAGCTTTCGGTGTAAGGGGAAATCGGATACGGGAAAAACTTCTTCCTTTATAAGGACCGGGAAGCCATTCTATACATCTTCGGAAAAAGGTGAATATGCCGATGCCGGCTTGGATCCGTCCGGTGTCGTGAACGTTATCGGCCTGGATACCCACACGTTTTTTCCACCGCCCCTCGGCCCGGCAGGTCCGGTCTGACCCTGTCCGGTAACCCCTTCCCGGGAACCGTCAACCCCGGGATCGGTATACCGGAGGAACCAGGTATCCAAGCGGTGCCGGAGACGGTGAATCTCGCTCCGGTATTCACGGTCCCGGATCAGGTTGGTCCGTTCATCCGGATCACGGGAAATGTTGTATAATTCATGGGGGCCATACGGATACCGGTGAATGTACTTCCATTCCTTTTCCCGGATCATACGGACCGGTCCGTATTCATCAAACACCACGACAGCTTCCCGTTCCGGCTGTTTCTTTCCCTGAAGCAGGGGAGCAAAACTGCTTCCCGGCAGATAATCCGCATACGGGTTATCGATTCCCGCCGTCTCAAGAAGGGTCGGGAAAACATCATACTGACTGAGCAGGGAGTTGTTTTCGGTGCCCGGGCCGATACGTCCGGGGAAACGGACGGAGAAGGGAACCTTTACCGAGGTATCGTACATGTTCATGGGAAACGTACCGTTTCCTTTTCCGTAAATGCCGTGGTGTCCCATGTTCATACCGTTGTCTCCGGTAAAAATCACTATAGTATTTTCCGATAGGCCGGTGTCATCCAGATAATTCAGAATCCTTCCAATTTCCCTGTCCATTGCCGTTACCGCGGTGTAATACCCTGCCAGGACTTCCCGCCGTTTTTCTCCGGTCACATACGGGAGGCTTTCGGTTTTCCACGGATGGACCGGCTCAACTGGAGCTGACTCAAAGGGGCAGTTCGAATAATAGTCCTCCCATATGTCTTCGGGATGGTTTTCTTTAGACCATGGACTGTGGGGAGCTGTGTAATGAACACTCAGATAAAAGGGGTTTTTTTGACCGCTTTGATTTTTTAGAAATTCCAGAGCCCAGTCGGTGAATATTTCAGTAACATACTTAGGATCACGGTAAACTGAACCCGATTCGCTGACCAGGGGAGCGTTGTAGTAGGGACCGCCGCCTGAGGCGTGAACTTTCCAGCTGGAAAACCCTTTTTGGATCCGGGCTGAGTCACCCAAATGCCATTTTCCGCACATACCGCAGGTGTATCCAGCCTTCGAAAGCAGATCGGTGTATCCCGGCTGACCCGTCAGGTACTCAATCGGCTGAATGGTATCTCCCCGTTCGCTGTCCCGGATGTTTCCCATCCGGATCCAGTCGTGGACTCCGTGCTGTGAGGGGATTCGTCCCGTCAGTATGGAAGCCCGGGCGGGGGAGCATACCGGCGAGGTGCAGAAGAAGTTGTTCAGGATAAGGCCCTCCCCTGCTAACCGGTCTATGTTAGGTGTCCTTATTTCATTGTTTCCCGCGTATCCCAAAGCCCAGGGGCCAAGGTCATCGGCGAGGATGAATATTATGTTGGGGGTGATTTGTTCCATTGAAGGTTCCTCCAGTATTTATTCGTGCTGACATTCTATAGGTTTACGATATCAGCGTCATCGGGATATTTGCATTTGCTCCATATATTTTTTATGCTTTATGAAAAATATATGGAGGACTGAATGTTCAAACGTAAAGCTTTACTTCCAATTTTAGCAGCGGTTATTTCGGCATTATTTATATCCTGCGGTTCATCAGGATCAACTTCGGTAATTAATACTATACCTGATTTCGATCTGGATAGTAATGATCTTCATCTGATTCATATGGATTTGGAAGAGATTGCCGAACATGACGCGTACAGCGAAGCTGCTGAGGGTATTTCGTATTATTTTGATATTGATTACTACTTGGGATTCAATCTGGTCAATGTTGATGAAGTCTCCGAGTTTACCAGCATCGATTGCAGCGCCTACGATATGGACGCGCTGGAATTTGTTACCGATACAGATGCTGAAGAAATCAGAGAATACTTGTCCGATAACGGTTACGAAAAATCGGAGATCGAAGGGATCGAAGTCTGGACCGAAGATGATTATTCCTTAGCCTTTCTCGGATCAGGACGATATCTGACCAGTACAACGGAAACAGTGACTGAATTTCTCAAAGCCCAGAAAGATAAGGGTAATACGCTGAATGATGAGTATGCCGGTCTTGCTAAAATAATAGGTGCGGTAGAAAATGCTCCCCTCTTTGAACTGAGAGTTCCGGGGTGGAGGCAGCTGGAAAGTAAACTCCGGGCAGTATCTTATGTTGTTGAGGGAGACTCGTCAAATGTTGAGGTATACGATTTATATCAGAATGATGAACGTACTTCGGCCGCGATTGAAACGGTTGAATCTCAATTAAAACAGCTGGAAGAATCTGAGTATTGGGAAAATATTTCATTTGAAGGTTTTTCCGATACGGTTGTGTTAATAAAGTTTGAAGGTGTACCGGACTTCTCCGACGTAAGATTATAGAGTATCATATCGGTATGCGGGTAGAAAAAGATATTTCCTACCTTGGTGCCGGTAGAACGGAAAAGATGGACATCTACACTCCTGACCGCGGGGCAGCCCCCCGCCCGGGAGTTATCGTTATCCATGGAGGCGGCTGGTTTTCCGGTAAAAAGGAGAGCCCCCGAGAAGTGAACATATGCACGAACTTAAGCGGCCGGGGTATTGTCTGTGCCAGTATCGACTACACCCTGGCGGATGATTCTTGTCCTGAATCGGCTCCCCGGGTCTGGCCGCAAAATCTCGCGGACTGTAAAAGTGCTGTCTTTTATCTCCGGAAAAACGGGGATCGTTACGGGATCGATCCCGACCGCATCGCCGCCTTCGGAAGCAGTGCCGGCGGACATCTCGCGGCGCTTCTCGGCTGCACTCATGAAGAGCACGGATTTGATCCCCCGGGGTCTCGCCCCGGCCGTATCGGCAGCTGTCCGGAAGGGTATCCCTACCGGGTTAGCTGTGTTATCTCCATGTACGGCCCAGCTGATCCCGGGAAATGGATCGGGGAATCACGCACCCCCACAAAGGGGATGGAGATCCTGAAACACATTATGGGCGGCAGTCCGGAGGATGTTCCGGAACGCTACCGTTCCTTTTCTCCGGTAAACTATATCGATCATCGGACATGTCCCTTTCTTTTGATACACGGCACCAATGATTCGATTATCCCGCCTTCCCATTCCCGGTTTTTCAGGGATGAGCTTTCTAAACACGGAATCCCGAACGAGCTTTTATTAGTCCCCGGAGCCCGACACTCCTTTCATTTGCGGCCGGAGGGGGCCGATCTGGTTCAGCCGGCAGCGGACTTTTTGCGGAAGCATAAATCGGCATAAACCTGACTGATCCTTTATCTCGATTTATTTATTTGTTCCGGGAACTTCTGGAAAGCAAAACGAATGTCCCGGACAGGAGAATCCCTAATCCGAAGAAGTACCAGACCCACAGAGGGAGCCCAGCGAAGAGTACCGGAGCACGGTTCCAGTTCCAGAAATCCATTCCCGCGGCCAACAGGATGGCGAACACTCCCCCCCAGAGAATTCCCTTTTTTTTCGTAACGGGAAACACCGACTCCGGATTTTCCCGGTTGCCCGGGTCGGTGATTAGACTGCCGATTACATAAACCGCGGTACATAGGGGGATCAAAATCATCACCGGCATAATCCCGGGAAGTCTTAATATTCCGAAGAAGAAGAGGATAGTACCCGCCTCTCCCGCGATGATGCTTAAAGCAGCTCCGAACCGGTTTCCCTTTTTCCAGTAGAGCCCGCCGATTACGGACGGCGCGAGAACAGCCAATCCGTTAAAGGTGGTGGCGTTGATAAAATCCAGAATTGTCTCCGGAGGGAATACGGCGATAATAAATCCGGCCGCGGCTAAAAACGCGAGAACAGCAGTGCGCCAGTTCCGTTCCCGCACCGTTTTGGGCCTGGGAATATCCTGGGTAATCAGTGATGTTACCGTAAGAAGCTGGGAATCCAAGGTTGACATCAGAGCCGCTATCCCGCCGGTCATAAGCAGGGCGGCAAGAGCGGGACCGGAATATTTAAGAAGAAGCAGCGGGAAAATGTCGTCACTCTGACTGTCCGGAAGACCCGGAATCAGTTCATGTCCTATCGCTCCGATTGAAACCGTGATAAAAAACAACAGGGTGGTAATAAGGGGGTAAATTACCGCGGTTCTCCGGACAGCCTTACTGTTTCTGCCCGCCATGAACCGCTGAAACAGGTGGGGAAACATGGGATCGGCGAAAAACCAGAGCATAAAATAACCGAACCAGATACCCGCCGGTAATGCCCCGCCCGCTCCGGGCCGGGAAAGATGCATCGCGGAACGCTGGAGCAGCCGGGAATGAATCGCGGGGAGCCCTCCGCCGGCATTGACGATCACGATGTATCCGGTGACGGTCAGTCCCAGGATCAGCACCCCCTGCAGAACATCGGTCCAGACAATGGAACGCATTCCGCCGAGAAGAACGTAGCCAAAAACGGCGGTTATCAGGATTCCCGCGGCGGCGGTGTATGGGATACCGGTGAGGGCGGAGACGGCTCTTCCCCCCGCGATGGTCTGGATCGCGATGTAAGGCAGGGTAAACAGAATGAGGAAGCCGGTGAAAAGATATTTTAGTTTGATTGAGCCGTACCGGAATGCAATATAGTCCCCCGGGGTGATGAATCCGTTTTTTGAAGACAGGAGCTGTATTTTGATTCCCACGAGAAAGAAACTTAACGCCATAAATCCTGTGGCGTATCCCATAACCGGGAAAAAGGCGTACCCGATCCGGTATCCCGCTCCGGAGAGGCCGAAAATGGTGAAAGCGCTGAAATTGGTGGCTGCCATGGTGAAGAAAAGAAGGGGAGTACTCAATTTGCGGCCGGCTAAATAATAGTCCGCCGGTGTTTTGCCTGACTTAACTTTCGCCGCGGCTCCAATGATCAGTGTAAACAGAAGATAACAGGACAGAATCAGAACAGACATAGGCCTCCCATCCGGGCAGGGATGGCTGCTTTGTCGGCCTGTTGCATTGCCCGTTGTGCTATTTTTTACCGCAGAACCGCGGATGAGTCAAGGGAGGAAAATTATTCCCCCTATAGAAAAATTTTAACCTTGCGGATTCCTGTTTTCACCCCGTTGAAAAGGAGAGAGGAATCCTTTGCGGAGGACCGGGACTGGTATCTCCGAAGTCAATACGGAATTGAGGGAGAAAACTATACCATGGGAAACGGTACGGTCGTGCCTAATACGGATCTTTTGTCATGGAGGAGAAGATATGACCGACATATTCGTTACAGTTCCGGGATTGACTGACACGAAAATTTCCCGGTATGTTCAGGCAAGGATCTTGTTTACCGGCTAAATCGGGATGGAGCCGAAACCTTTCCCTCCCTAGTTCAGGGGGTGAGAAATCACCGATACTCTTTTATTAAAGATCCCGACTACGGAGACGAGGCCTACAATGTGGAAGAAGACCCGTATGAGCTGGAAAATTTATTCAGCAGACAAGAAAAAAAACCCGATGAGGTTCTGGAGTTGATGAAGGCCGCCTAGGAATGGGAGCGGGAATGTCTATCTTTAAAGAACCGTATCGGGATAATACCGGGAGACCGCGGTTTTTATGCGGTCTTCTACAGGAGCGATAGCATGGAAAAAAAACTTCGCGGGGATCATGAAAAAAAGTACTACACTGAACTGCTTGAGAATGCGGCTTTTTGGTATACCCATTCTCCCGATTTGAAGTACGGCGGATTCTTTACATGTCTAAACCGGGACGGTTCGGTGTACGGGACGGATAAACCCATGTGGCTTCAGGGCAGGGAAATCTGGTTCTTTTCCAGGCTTTACAATGATGTGGAACCCCGCCCGGAATGGCTGGAAGCGGCCCGGAACGGATACCGTTTCCTCTGTGATCACGGCTTTGATTCGGACGGGCGGATGTTCTTTCTGGTAACCCGGGACGGCAAGCCTCTGCGGAAACGGCGTTACCTGTTCACCGAGACCTTCGCGGTAATCGCGATGGCGGAGTACAGCAAAGCTTCAGGGGACACCGCGATTTTAGAGCGTTCCCGGAAGCTTTTCAATTTGATTCTTGAATATCACCGGAATCCTGGGAGACTGGAGCCAAAGGTGTTTCCGGAATCCAGGAACATGAAATCCCATTCCATGCCCATGATTCTTCTTGCGACGGCACAGACCCTCAGAAAAGTTACCGGTGACAATTTCTATAACGGGATAATCGATGAAATGCTCGCTGAATTACTCAATCATTTTTTTCATGAAGATTACGGCCTTATCCTGGAAAATGTAGGACCTGACGGAGCGTTTATCGATATTCCGGAAGGCAGATGCGTCAATCCAGGACACACCATAGAAACTTCCTGGTTCATAATGGAAGAAGGAAGGTACAGAAATGATGTATCTCTGCAGGAATGGGGAATGAAAATTTTAAAAAACTCACTAAAGGCAGGATGGGATGAGGAGTACGGAGGAATATTCGCTTTCATAGATATAAAAGGCATGCCGCCTCTGCAGCTGGAATGGGATGCAAAACTATGGTGGCCCCACACCGAAACACTTTACGCGCTTCTTCTGGCATCACGGTTATCCGAAGATGCCTATTTTTCCGAAGAATACCGCAAGGTGTATCAATGGACCTACGCCCATTTTCCTGATCCGGAAAAGGGGGAGTGGTACGGATATCTGCACCGGGACGGCTCGCTCCTTCTTCCCATAAAAGGGAGCATATGGAAAGGCGCCTTTCATGTTCCCCGGTTTCTTCTTCTGTCCCTGCTCCTTCTGCGGGATTGGAATAAAACCGGCTAAAGACCGGAGCGTCACTGAGAAAGGGCCGGGAGAATCTCAGACAGACCCGCTCTATATGGAACGGTGGCATAATACCGACGTGACCTGTTTACTCCTGGCTCCGGGATCGTCAATGTCATGAATATACTTGAGCTGGAAAGGGGGATTTTAACCGGTGAAATCAGGTATAAATTGGAAAAACTTCTTACCCATATCGAAGAAGAAGTTTATAATCGATCCATTGCCAGAACCCGCCGGAAATATCCGGTCATGATATCATAATTTACCGATCCAAAGGGAATTGTTTCAGCGGCTTCGGCGGCTATGGAGTACTTTTTTTCTCACAGGGAGTAATGCGATGACAAGTAAGGAAAAGGTATACACGGCGCTAGGATTCAAGGAGCCTTCCCGGGTTCCCCGGTATGTTTGGTACAGCGGCGGTGCCATAAAAAATCTGGAGGTCTATACCGGGCTGAACGGAGACGCTCTCGAAGATTTTTTGGGTAACGATATAAAGCAAACCTGGGTCTCCATAAACCGGGAAATGGAACGGGATGTTCCGGACGGAACGGAATTTACCGACGAGTGGGGTATTACCTGGAAGCGTGAGGAGCCGCACAATATGGTTATCAGGCACCCGTTAAAAGGAGCTTCCGTGGAAGAGCTTGCAGAATATCCGTTTCCTGACCCGGAAAATCCGGTCAGGTTTTCCGTTCTGGAAGATATAATCCGAAAATACGGCAATGAATATTTTATTGGAGCCGATGTTTCCGGTTCTATCTGGGAACCCTCGTATCATCTCGCGGGAATGGATGACCTGCTGATGAGCCTGGGCCTGGAAGACCGGCGGGCGGAAACTCTCTTTGACCGGACCGCCCGTTTTACTCTCATGGTTGCCCGGAAGGCTTTGGAACGGAATACCGACTGGATCTGGCTTGGAGATGATGTTGGCACCCAGACAGGAATGCTCATGTCTCCGGAAATGTGGCGGAAGCACCTAAAGCCCCGATTGGCACACATCATCCGGGAACTTAAAAGTTTCCGGAAAAACTGTATCATCGCGTACCATTCCTGCGGCAGTATTCCCCAGATAATAGAGGATTTAGTCGAGATCGGAGTAAATGTCCTAAACCCAATCCAGCCGAAAGCGGCAGGTATGGATATTTATAAAATTAAAACTGAGTACTCCGGTGTCCTGGCTCTGATGGGAAACATTGATACCCAGGAATTTCTTAAAACCGCCTCTCCCGGAGCTGTCCGGGAAGAGACCCGGCGGATGGCTGAAGAATTGGGAAGAGGAGGCGGATATATTTTCGCCGCTTCTCACTCCATTCAGCCTGATGTTCCGCCGGAAAATATCGTGGCCATGGTGGAGACTTTGAACGGCAGCCTGTGACGCAGGAAGGATGCAGCCGTATGCCGCGGCAGCTGTCAATCAGTCCGGACCGGTATCCAGTTTGTGTAATAAACATATCGGATTTTAGCGGCGGGATGCTCGCGTTCCAGCATAATCAGAATGTGCGATAAGATCTTCCGCTCGGAGGATGTAACCCGTGCCCTGTCTAAGGGTATGTCAAAACGTTTTAAACTGCTGTATTGTTTGGACAGATCGATATACCCGTAGCTTCCCAAATATTTAAAATCTGAGCCGTCCTCCCCGTAGAAATAGATTCTAACTTTTGACTTTTCAGACTGGGGCAAGCTCAATTCAACCCGCGCGTTTCCTCCGTTTAGACTCCAGTTTACATTTCGAATATCGGGGAAAATAGGATAATCACCTGTTTTGCCTTCTCCGCTGTAAATTATCTGTTGTGCCGCGCCGGTTTCTCCATATGGTAGTATGAACTGATAAAAATCGGAATCTGTATCACCATCTGAAAATGATAATTCCCAAATTCCAGAGGTGATTTTATGAGGAGAATTTAATGAATACAAGTTGTATATTTTAAATGTTTTGTTTTTTTCATCCCAAAACTGTTCCAGCTTATCGCCGTTTATTGTCCAATAAATGCCGTTGGGAGATTTGATATTAATATTGACCGGTGCTTCCGGATCAAATGTATAATCATTCTTCATCTTGACATTGAATGTAACAAAAGCGGATGCATCGGTATTGTCCAATTTAAAATTTGTTCTGTCCGATACGATAACTTCAACAGCCATAACCGGAGAAAGATAATGACCCCAGCCGCCGGAAGGTCTTGGTATTGTAATTTTCTTATCCTCGTCAAAACGGACCCCCAGAGACGGACGAGAATCATTTATTTCGGCTAAATATTTGTTGAGCATTCTATCATTTTCTTCCTGTACTTTTTTGTTTTTCGATTCCCATTCCTCACGTAATTTCTCGTTATGTCTGATGTTTTCCGGGAGCCTGATCCTCTCTCTGTCGGCTTTCGTGCTCGCGAATCCGATAATGCCGCCGACTATCGTACCCCCGATAGTCAATTCCGGACTACTGCCCAGGACCGCATCCATCAATAATCCCCCAAGAGCTCCCAGTGCTCCGTATCCCAAAAATCCTAATAGTTTTTTTCCGATTGAATTCTTACTTTCATATCGGTATGTCTTTTTATAATTCGGTTCAGGAGGCGGAGGTGTATAACCGGGAATTTTTTCGATGGAAATGTTGGTTTTTCCGCGGATGGGAAACCGGGGTTCTATCGTCAATTCCTCATTTACCTGATCGGGATCAAAAGGAAGTCGCAGAGCTTCCCTGGTTTCTCCGCTGATAAAGACAAGTTCTGTTGTATCCAATGGAATAAATCCGAGGTTATCCTGCAACGGCAAATTTTGATATACTCCCCGGCTGTCCCTTCCAACAACATCCACTGCTTTATTAAAAGTCTGATCGGGTATAACCCGCAGGGTAATATTTCGGACATCTAAATCAAACTCCAGGGAATCGTTTTGGTTCACTGTTATTATTTCTGAAACTGACGAAAATCCCTGCCTGGTAATGGATAAATCATGGCTGCCGTGGGACAGCCTTGTCTTTAGCGGGGTTTTTCCTAAATATTTGCCGTCCACATGTACCTCGGCTCCGTCCGGATCCGTTCTGATATTGATGTCATATTCTTTATCAACGGTGATTTGCTTCTTTTCGAAGTCGGCTTTAACCAGTACTTCGTCGTTTTTGGAAAGAAAGAAGGAAACAGATAACGGATCTAACGAAGCAAAAGAGACTTTTACCGTTTTGTTACCTACCGGTACATCATATAAATCGGTATCAGTAAGACTGTCCTTGATCCGCACCCCATTAACCGTTATATACGCTCCTGGAGGGGTGCTCCGTACTTTTATTATTCCGGTGGCTATGGTCTGAACATTACTGGTCTCGTTGGTCGATTTGCTGCGTATACGTGTGGACTGAAATGTCACCTTATATACATTGAACTTATCTTCGGGAACCTCCACAACTGATTCAACTGGTTCGTAAATCCGTTCGTCCGATTGGTATTCCGTGCGGACCTTATACTCACCGGGCACGAGTTCTATACGGAGATAGTTTTTTTCCGCGATTCCCTCAGACGTTTCTCCCCGGTAGCTGCCGTCAATATAGACTTTAACACCGGGAAACGGCGTTTCAACAAACAATCCGGAATCCAGCGCTGTTGCCGAAACGCAAAGAATCAACCCCAAAAAAACCAATAAGAACCCTTTTCGGTGCACCTATGGACCTCCTGCTTATCCTACTTTTTCTTTTATTGAAAAATTATAATTGAGTGACAGAAGATATTCAAACAATAAAACCGGGCGTATTCCCGGAATGTGTTCTCTGTGTTAGACTTCCGGCAGCACCAAGGGAGGAGGAATAACATGAAAAATCGAGCTTTAGTTTTTATAAAACCCCATGCGGTACGGGATAAAACCGTCAGTTTTATAGAAGATTTTTTAAAGAAAAAAGATATACAGCTGGTTTCGTCCGGAGAACTCGCTTCGGAAGAGCTGAAACAAGAAGGAATCGTTGACCGGCATTACTTTGCCATAGCTCAGGCGGCCGTGGACACACCCATAGGCGAAATGAACCCATCAACAAAAGCAAAAACCATGTTCCATGACAGCTTCCATGAAGACTGGGACCAGGCGGCGGAACAGGGGCGGCTTTTAAATGCCGCGGAAATGCTGGACCGGCTGGACGGTGTAAGCCCGGGGGAACTCAATGACCTATGGGTCGGCGGAGAGCAGATAAAACTCGGCCCGGGGCTCTACGCGGGTAAGCTTGCCGGAAAGGATCTTTACGTTATAAACGGGTTTTATCCGGCTATGCGGGAGCGTTTCACTGCTCCGGGATTGACCATACGGTGGTACGATACCGTATTTAATCCGGAAGTGCTGTCATGGAGTGATTTCCGCGGAAAGGTGATCGGAGCCACCGATCCGTCGAAGGCGGCGGAGGGGAGTCTCCGGAACATCCTCCTGACCCGGTACAGCGAACTGGGACTGGAAGAGGAGCCCACGGTAACCAACAACGGCATTCATGCTTCAGCCGGTCCCATAGAAGGAATGCGGGAGCGGATGGTGTGGATCGGCGCTGATCCTTACGACACCGAACTCGCGAAAGCGCTCCGGGACGTCGGTTTCTCCCGGGAAACCATCGGCAGCTGGCTCGATAATTCCGAGGCTGAGCTCAAGGACAGCACACGGGGGCCGGTATTCGACCTTACCGAGGACATGGACGCGGACGAGGCGGTGAAGAAGCTCACCCGTTAGCCGGCCGCCTCACGGAGCCGGTTCGCGGTGTGTTTTACCAGGCTGATGTCTCGGTCTCCGGCTTCTTCCCGAAGGCTTTCCACCGCGATATCGCCTGCCGGTTCCGGGGTAAGCGCCTCCGCGGATTCCGTTCCTGATGCCGCTAACTGATGGAGCAGCCCCCGGATGGTTCCGTCCAGATGGGCCGCGGCGTGTTTTCTTGCTCCTTTGAGCTGGGTAAACCGTTTCCGGTAGTAAACCGCGAGATACCGGCTGTAGTATGAACCGTAGTTTGGGGCAGACAGGTTATCACAAAAGTGGAAGAGTTCAACGGAAGATTCCACCGCTTATATATAGTAGGGAACAACTCCTGAGTCCAGGTGCAGTTTAAGGAACCCTTCAGTTTCCCGGTATCTCTCCGGAAGTGTACCTTTTATGATTTGAGCGTCCCGCCAGTAGGTGATACCGGCAAGCAGGAGTCCGGCTGCCGAATCGGTTCTTCTAAAGGCCCGTAAAAAGGTTTCCTTGCAGTCATGAGACAGAATACACCAATATACCTGTGTAGTGAATGCCGTCATGACTAAAAAAGTTACATGGTTATAAAGTTCTTACCCGGTTATGTCCAATTATCTTAGAGATGTAGGAAATCCTTAGTTGTGAGATATCCGAAATGCCCCTGAAAATACCCCAACAACAATTTTAATCCAGAGAGGGAAGAACATTTGCGATACTTTCGGCGGCATTATCAGCTATTTCTTTTACTCCTTCCGGCAACGGTGTACTTTATTGTTAATAATTATATTCCCATGGCCGGATTTTATCTCGCATTTACCGATTACAAATTTCCCCTGGGGATCTTCGGGAGCCCCTTCGTGGGCTTGGAGAACTTCAAATTTATCTATGAATCGGGACTGATGCTGAGGCTGGTGCGCAACACGGTTCTTTACAATCTTGCATTTACTGCGGTAGGGATTACTTCGGAATTGGTAATAGCAATTTTCTTGTCCGAAATGTATAGCCGGACATTCAAGAAAATAAGTCAGCAGGTTATCCTCCTCCCTCATTTTATCTCTTTTGTAATCGTGGGAGCCATCGCGTATAACTATCTGAACACAGATTACGGGGTGATAAACACATTGATAACCGGACTGGGATTTGAACCGGTTTCGTTCTATTCGAATAAAAAAATATGGCCCTTTTTGATTGTAGCATTTCGGGAGTGGAAGGCTATCGGATACGGGAGCGTTATTTTTCTTGCCGCCCTCTCGGGTATTGACCCCATGCTTTATGAATCGGCGGATATTGATGGTGCTACCATGTGGCAAAAAATCCGACATATCACTATTCCCTGCGTGAAGGGAACCATTGTAATTCTGCTGCTGTTTTCCGTGGGAAGAATAATGCAGGGGCAGTTTGAACTATTCCAGAATCTGGTCGGCGGAATCGGTCCGCTGTATTCAACCACCGACATCATCGAGACCTTTGTGTACCGTCAGCTTACTACGACTTTTGATCTTGGACTGGGATCGGCCATGGGATTGTTTAAAGCAGTCATCGGCTTTGTTCTCATAGTAACCATCAACACAATCACAAAACGGGTGACACGTGGAGAGCACAGCCTCTTTTAATAGCAGGAGAAGAATTGTATGAGCAGAAAAAATCGGGGCAAAGACGAAAAACGGTTCGAGCGGATCGGATATGTATTTGTGGGCATCGTGGTTATCCTGTGTGTGATACCATTCTATTCAATAATAATAGGTTCTTTCACTGAAGAGAAAGAGGTATTGACTCATGGCTACCGGCTGATACCCGATCAGCTTTCTATAAGGGCTTACCGGACAATAATCGAAGACACGGGAAAAATTCTGGGAAGGTCCTATTTCAACAGCATCGTAATTACCACAGTAGGAACTTTAGTCGGGCTATTTTTCATCTCCGCCGCCGGATATGTGCTGCAGCACAGGAAATTCAAGCACGCCAACAAATTCGCGTTTTTCTTTTACTTCTGCAGTCTCTTTAACGCCGGGATGATTCCCCGTTTTTTGCTGTATGCCAATATTCTGCAGCTCAGGAATACGTATTTTGTTCTTATTTTCCCGCCCATGGTTTCGGTCTGGTTCATCATCATCATGCGGACATTCATGAAAACAATTCCATATGAATTGACCGAGGCGGCTACTATTGAAGGAGCTTCTGATTTCAGAATTTACACCCGGGTAATCTTACCCCTCTCCAAGCCCGGACTCGCCGCCATCGGTTTGTTCTTAGGACTTCAATACTGGAATAACTGGTTTTCGGCCAGTATCTACATTACCAAGGAGGCGCTGTATCCTCTTCAGTATCTGTTATACCGTCTCTTAAAATCTTCGGAATTCCTGTTATCCGATTTGGCAGCCCAGGTGAACGTAACTCTGGAACGGCCGCCTACGGAAACAATAAAACTCGCCACCGCGGTTATCGTCACCATGCCTATCCTGGCATTGTATCCGTTTCTTCAGAAATATCTTATGAAAGGATTGATGATCGGGTCCGTGAAGGGGTGAGCACCGTAATCTATTAATACAAAGGAGGAAAAAAGGAGGAAAGAAAGCTATGTAAAAATAAGAAAACGGTTCACATGGACCGGAATAACTCATAAACTTATTAGGAGGTTTTTTGATGAAAAAATGGTTTATTTTTTGTTTATTTCTTTTGTTGCCGGCCTTAACTTTCGCCGCAGGTGAAAAAGAGGAAGGCGCTGTGGCTATGGATGAGGAAGTGGAAATATTTGTTAAGCTTCCCTCGAATCCGCCGGGTGCCCTGTCCGAGATTACTGAAGCGCTGAATGAAATGACCAAACGGGATCTTAACGCCACAGTCCGGTTTGAACATTACACATGGAGTGACTGGAGAAATAAGTACAAGCTGGATCTGGTTTCGGGAGAACCAATTGACATGCTCTATTCCGCTAAGTGGATAGGATTCTTCGAATTTCAGGCAGACGGAGCGTTCAAAGACATTTCCGGCATGCTGCCCCAATATGCCCCGAGAGTCTGGGAAAACGTGGAAGAAGATAAATGGGTGCGTCTGACTCGTGCAAATGACGCAATATACGCGGTACCCGCCCACTGGAACGCGGCTGACGCAAACGGTTTTGTTTACCGGGAAGATTTACGGAAGAAATACAATGTACCGGAAATCACAAATGTTGACGCGTTCGAACAGTATCTTACGGCGATTAAAAAGAACGAGCCGGACATGAAACCTATGGGGAACGGAAAGATTGCTGATGATAACTATCTTCCCATGGTTCCTCATCATGAGGACATTATCGATTCCCACATTCTCTATGATGTTCGGAGCCCGGATAAAGACCTGACCACCCCTCTGGATCACCGTGATTCCATTATAGAATGGGCCGAGAGAAACAGGGATTTCTACGATAAAGACTTCTTCACGCATGATATTCTTGCCAATGAGGGATCAGCACGTATTGCCGAGACCGATTTCCGGAATGGATCCATCGGGATCGCCTTTTCCAATTCAGGAGGATATCAAAACATCAAGAACGAACTGGAAACTGAAAAAGAAGACTGGGAAATCGGGTTTGTACCCGGACCGCATCTGAACGCGGGACGGTATGCTCTTTTCAAAGGGGTTACCCAGGACCTTACCGTTTTTCCGTTGGCTGGAGAGGATACACCCCGGGCATTGCAGCTTCTGGACAAGCTGCTTTTCGACCAGGAATACTATAACCTCGTTAACTACGGGATAGAAGGGTCTCATTACAAAAAGGTCAACGAAAACACCATCGAACTTATCGTTGGAAACGGATTCGGTCCCCAGGCGCTTGCATTCTGGAGTATCAGGAATGATGATCTGGAAATGACGTTCGATGAAAGCTACGACAGCGCAGGCGCGAAACTCCGGGAAGAACTGGCTCTGGATGCCTATCCTGACTACGGAGCTGACTTTTACATCGACGAAACCGCGTCGGTTAAGCCGATACTGGCAGCCCTGGGTGTGGTGAAAGATGAACACTATATCCCGCTCAGTGTGGGATTATATTCGAAATCGGAAATTCCCGGGAAAGTAGATGCTTACCTCAAGGCGCTGGAAAATGCCGGGGTTAAAAAGCTGCGGGATTTCGTACAGCCCTACTGGGACATGTATATTGCCCAGGAATAGGCGGAATAGCTAAAATCCGGTACGGAGAATATCATATCTCCGTACCGTTTTTCCCTGGAGGTTGATTGGAATATAAAATCCTGGTTAAAAAATATATCCGTCTTCTCGTCATAATCAGCGCGCTTTTAGTGCTGATTTTAGGTGTTTCTCTTACTTATATTTTTGAGCGGAGCATGCAGGATCAGGTTTTTGTCCGGTCCCTGGAAGTTCTCAAGAAGAACAGTCAATTTCCTTCTTTTTATAAAGATATTTCAAAGACTGCGATCCGTCAGATTTATTTGAGCAGGAGTTTTCAGGAAGTTCAAGAACTCCATGAGATCCCGATAAAAAAGCGGGTGGATATCCTCTCCTATCTCCGGCAGATCGCAAGCGCCATGCCTTTCTTAGACACAATCTATTATTATCATGAGAAAAGTGATCAAATTTTTGTTACTCTAAAAGAAAATCAAACCATCATTCAGCACCGGAAATTTTTCTATGATAAATCGTTTATAAATATCATAAGCGGCTATAGGAATTTTGATAACTTTGTTCCGATCTTAAGAAAGAAGAATTCCATTACCCAGGCCGATCCCGAGGTATTTGTTTATACCTACCTCATGTACAACCGGTTTCCTGTGGATGAGCTGAAATTCATTATTGCTCTCAACTTCTCGCAGGAGCAGTTTAGTGAATTCCTCGCGTCGCAGAATACCGGTTTGAATACCATTCAGTACGCCATCGACCGGTACGGGGAAGTTAAAATCGGAAACGGTTTTTACCGGCCTTTGGAGGATCTCAGTTCGAAGGAGTACATCCGGACCATTATCGACAGCAGGGAACCGGCAGGTCACTTTGTTCAGCAGATACCCGGAGAAGGGAAGAAACTCTTCACGTTTTTTCGGTCAGCCGATACCGGATGGATATTCATAAGCGAGCATCCGTACCGGTCTATTATCCGTGTCATCCATAACCTGCGGATTGTTTTTACCGTAATAATCCTTTCCGCCATTCTGCTGCTGTTCTTCTTCTACAGTCCGTTAAACAAACGGGTACTGAATACCACCGATTCCCTTTTAACCGAGATGGGGGTTCTGGAAAAAGAGCGCCGGGAGTTCCAGCGGGTGGCTCGGCGGAAGATTCTGCGGGATATTGTGCATGGATATACTACTATAGATACCGAAACGTATCATGAGATTATTGATGATATGCCCGACAAGGGATACACAAAGAAATATCAGTTTCTGCTGACCAAGCAGGTGAGTGAAACCGAAGAGTACCCCCTGGTGGACATGCATTCCCTGGCGGCAAACTTAACGCCCCGCTTAACAGGGCAAGCTTCAATCATCGAGTATATCCGGTACGGCGCGGGAACAGTTCTTTTTCTGCTTTCCCTGGATAATAAGCCGGATGATCTGCGGAAAAGCATTAAAGAAGACATTCGGGAGGATTATCTCTTTGAAAACTATTCTTTCGGGCTTACCGGAACTGCTGAAGAATTTTTTGAGATCAATTCTCTTTCCTACGATATCCATACCTTGTCCCACAGGCAGTTTTTCTCCTCGCCTGGAGATTTTTTCTACGCACCGAATATCATCAAGAAAAATGATTTTAAATATCCTGAGGACGCGGAGCGGTCTCTGCTGGATGCACTGCTCCGGTGTGAAATCGAGACCTGTAAAGATATTATCCGGAAAATTATTTTGGCCACTCAAAACTACGATCAGATAGCCTTTCAGATGACTGTGTACCGGATAATTTACGGACTGAAGAAAGCGGTAAACGCCGTAAATATCGAAGATTCCAGTATCGAAGGTTTTGAAATACTTATGCAGCAGATGTCCAAGGAGACGGATGCCTACGCCTTTCCCACCGTCTTTTTACTGCTCCGGAGAATCACGGCTGTTGTTGATTCAATATGCGAGCTCATTACCGCCCATCGTGAAGGACGGAAACATAAAATAATCTGTAAAGTGGATAAGCTGATACGGCAATATTATTCGGATACCAATTTTCATCTGGGACAAATCGCCGAACTGGTGGATTTGAATCCGGCTTATTTAAGCAGAATATACAAGCAGGCGACCGGCGAATCGGTCCCGAAAAAAATCATGGCAGTACGGATTGAAAAAGTAAAAGACGAACTTAAAACGACCAAAAAAACGATCAAACAGATTCTCAAGGAATCCGGAATTTCCGAAAACCCCTATTTTTTCAAGGTGTTCAAGGAGTATACAGGAATGACCCCCCGTCAATTCAGGAATACGGCGAGAAAATAACGGACTCCTCGAAAAGAGTAGTAAATTTAGAGAAAATATCGCTGGAAATTCCTGTAAGATTTCTTATGATCTTGAAAATGACGCATAAATATCCTATATTAAAAGTTGCGTGCGCAACTGTATACAGGAGACAAATAATATGTCTGAAACTTTTTTTATTACCGGAGCTGCCGGCAATGTCGGATCTCACACGGCGGCAGCTCTCGTCGAGCAGGGAAAAACCGTCATAGCCGGAATACGTCCCGGGAGTATATCCGGATGCACGCGGAAAAACACAGCGGGAATTGAATACCGTTTTTTTGATTTTACCAGACCGGAAACCTGGGAATCCGCGCTGGCCGGTACGGATAAGATTTTCCTGATGAGGCCGCCCCAAATAGCCAATATTAAACGGGACATGTATCCGTTTCTTGTTTTTCTAAAGCAGAAACCGGTATCCCATGTTGTATTTATGTCGGTTCAAGACGCCGAAAAAAGATCAATTATTCCCCACGCCAAAATTGAGAAATACTGCCGTGAATTAGAACTTCCGTATACCTTTATAAGGCCTAGTTTCTTTATGCAGAATCTGACTACCACCCATCTGCCTGAAATCCGGGAAGAAAATATGCTTTTTATACCGGCCGGGGACGGAAGAGCAAATTTCATCGACGCCCGGGATATCGGTGAAGCCGCGGCCAGGATCCTTTCGCAGGAAGGTCATGTCGGTCAGGCATATCACCTTACCGGAATGGAGAGTTTTTCATACAGTGAAGCAGCAGCTCTGCTCACCGCTGAACTGGAGAAAAAGATCGTTTATAGAAGTCCCCGGCCTCTGCCCTTCATCCGCTATCACCTTAGACGGGGAAGAAAATTAGGCATGATACTTGTCATGCTGGCTCTCTACACTTCGACCCGTTTCAAAGGACTCGGAAAAATATCACCGGACCTGGAAAATATTCTGGTACGGAAACCGAGGAACCTAAAGGATTTTATCCGCGGCCACCGTTCCCTTTTTTTCCAGGATCAACAGCAATGATTGCTACAGGCGATGTGGGCCTGGCCGTTTCAATCATAAACCGGCGGGCAGGAGCTTACTTCCGTGAGTCGCTCAAAAAGTTCAGCTTAGGGCCGGGGCAGCAGGCATATCTTTTGGCGCTGCGTCCCGGGGAAAAGATTCCCCAGGACACTTTATCTCAAAGACTGTGTGTCGATAAAGCAAATGTGACACGCGCGGTGACGGGATTGACCGAATTGGGATATTTACGGAGAGAGCGGGATATGTATGATAAGCGGATCTGGAACGTATCACTCTCGGAGCAAGGAACAGCGGTACAGAAAGAGGTACGCGAAATATCCCGTTTATGGATAGAGATGCTGAGGAGTTATGTGGATTGTGAAGAATGGACCGTAACGGAACAAACACTGAAAAAGATTGCTGAAAGTCTCCAGGACTGTTGCGAGAATTGTTGTTGAGATTTTTTTCAGCCTTTTTGAATCAGAGTTGAAAAAAAACCGGTTAGTAAAGGTGGAGGTAATTCATGATCACACCTATTACAAAACCGGAGTTTTGTCCGAGAAAAACATGTTATCATCACCAGCGAGAGAGGGCCAAGTCAGATGACTGGTATATTCGGTACGGCATCCATCACAGTAAATGCCGGGGGGATATTCAGCGTTTCCGCTGTAAAGCCTGCGGGAAAACATTTTCTACCCAAACTTTTTCAATTCATTACTGGACCCATTCCACCATAGATTATATGGATTTAGCTCAGCGGATCTATTCCTGCAGCAGTCTCCTGCAAATCGGCCGGTATAAACATTTCACCTACCGAGTCGTTCAGAACCGCATCCGCAGGCTTGCCCGGAACTTTCTGGCAATCATGAACGATTTTTATCCGGAACAGAAACTGGAGGAAAATCTGGTGATGGACGGATTCGAATCATATACTATCTCACAATACTTTCCCAATAATATCACAATAATCGTTGGAAAGGATTCTCAGTTTATCTACGCGGGGGTTCACACACTCTTGCGGAGAAAAGGGAGGATGACAAAACAGCA
>CAYLLE010000017.1:0-43823 GCA_964384485.1 uncultured Spirochaetales bacterium
TATATGAAATTATGGCCTTTTCTTAATCACAAAAGGAGTTGACCGGGATTTGCTGTTGTCAAGCGCCATGTTTTATCCGCAGCACTTCATCAAGGGAAATCGCTTTTTTTCTTGACCCGGCAGGGTAATAAAGCTAGAATTACAGTAATGGCTCAAGGTTCTGTTTTTGATACACTAGTTTCGCAGCTTTCTACGGATGAGCGGCGGGCAATGCTCGAACAAATCAACAGTTCCTACACTGTATCTGAGGAACCGATCTATACGGAAGGTCCCGAGGAACCGCCAATTGATTTATCTGAAACATATAAAACATTGCCTTTTTTTTTTAAAATGATCCTGTTTTTTAAAACAATATTCACCGGGAAGGACCGGGAGACCGTAATTGAGGATCTGATATTACGGAAAATCGGTAAGGACATACAGGACAAGGTCCCGGGCATGGTCAACATTTCTCAGAATAATTACAGAGCCGGATTCGGAGATGAAATGCGGAAATTAAGCCGGGTCTCCAGGCTGTTCCTTACGCCGCTTAATACCGTCATGGGACCGGATCTTCCCGAATTCATTGCTTTTCTCGCTGGAATCGAGGATGAGATTTACAATCGGGAAATGGTATCAGCTACTGATCCGTACCGGGTGGCAGAGACAAACCCGGATCTTCCGGAACGGGATATAAAACGTATTGTTGACGGAAATCTGCGGGAACTGCTGGAGCAGTTTCCGGCGGACCTAAAAAAGAAAATGTACCGGAATGTACGGTTTCTCCAGGCGCTTTTCGCGTTTGCCAGTTTTCCTTTTTCCAAAATTGAATCTCGGTTTATGGCTTTAGATGAATCGGTGCCGTTAGAGTGCCCCCTCTTTGATCTGAAAGATGAGATGCAGGAGCTTGCTGATATAATGCACAGTATGAAATTTGCTCCCGGTCCGGGCTTCCTTAAAGCCGTGTTTATTTTTGCCTACAGAGATAAGCTTGAAGATGAAATGTACAACCTCGCTGATGACCTTGAGAAAAAATTATCAAACGCAGAAGAAGCCTTCAGTTGTCTTAGACAATTCAACGCGTCTTTCCCCTGGGTTTCCGTCCTCCGCTACACTTCGGGAAATGTTTTTTACCATCCCGGACAGTTAGGCGGGGGTGAGGACTGGTTCATGCAGTATAAACAGTTCTGGGCAAGGAGACTGGATACCCATTTTCATGATTACGCGGTAAAACGGAAACGTCAGGAAATGCTCTCGGAGATGAGGGATCTGCTTGAAACGGAAACGGCGGACATCTTCGATTCCCTGCGTCTCAGTGATTTTGCAGGAAAAAACAGGTATGCCATGTCCCTTACCTTTATTAAAAATTTTTTTGTAGAAGTTTTTCCCGGACAGTTCAACCGTCCGCTGAAAATACTCCTCCTGGACGGAGAGTTCTATAAAGAGGCGAACAGGGAAGAATTCACGGACGCCTACAATACCCTCCTGAAAACTAAGGAAAAGATTACCCTCCTGGAAGGCAGATACGGTCCTGAGGGAGATATCGGAATGCCGCTGAATGTATTGGAAAAAGATAATATTCCAGATGACGTAAAAAAGAAAAGAATCGATGTAATCCTGAAAACAGCATGGGAAGATTCAGAAAAGCTTCTTAAGAACGTACTCAAAGACCTAAAAACGTTAGGTGATATCCTTTACGGTATCCTCTATGGTGAAATAGGAGGAAGATACGATACTATTTCGAATCTGGGGCAAATCGAGGGAAGAAATAACAAAAAATACATGAAGAATCTTGATACCGTCCTGCGGTTGTCCCGGGAAACACGGGACCTCCTCGGCCGCATGTATGACATTGAAAACTCAGCTTAGACTATTCGCTTTTTCCAGCCTTATCCAGTTCTTCATAAAGCTCACGCTCCCGGGGGGTAAGATTTTTCGGAACCTGTACCTGTATTACCGCGTATAAATCCCCCTTTACATTTTTTCCCTTATTAAGCCCTTTTCCCTTCAGCCGTAATCGACGCCCGCTTTGAGTTCCGGGAGGGATGGTAATGTTCGCCCGACCATCCAGAAGGGGAACAGAAATTTTTGCCCCCAGCGCGGCTTGTGATGGACTTACGTTCACCTTCGTTTCCAGATCACCTTCCTGCACCGTGAATACCGAATGGGGTGCAATATCGATAAGCAGGTAAAGATCACCGGGAGGACCGCCCCCTATGCCTTGCCCACCCTGGCCTTCGAGCCGGAGTTTCTTTCCCGGAGTTATACCCGGCGGAATTCTTACATCCAGGTTTTTGGTTGTCCGCTGGGGGGTTCCCTGCTGATCAGGTTCCACAGTTTGAAGGGTTATCGTTTTTCGACCTCCCTTGTATGCTTCCTCCAGGGTGATCGTCAATTTCGCTTCGCTGTCTTTACCTTTTTGACGGCTCTGCCGGTGGGTCTTTGATCTGCCCCCGCCGAAGATGTCGAAATTGCCCCCGAAAATGGATTCAAAAAAGTCACTGAAGCCGGTTCGTCCTCCTTCGTTGTCGCCAAAAAAATTGAAGTCGAATCCGCCGGTTCCCTGTCCGCTCTGCCGGTTTCCGAATCCTTCGAAATCCCAACCCGGGGGAGGTCGGAAGTCTTCGCCTGCTTTCCAGTTTGCTCCAAGGGCATCATATTTTTTCCGTTTTTCCGGATCTTTAAGAACTTCGTAGGCTTCTCCGATTTCTTTGAATTTCTGTTCGGCGTCCTTACTCTTATTTATGTCAGGATGATACTTTCTCGCTAATTTTCTGTAGGCGGACTGAATTTCATCCTGAGATGCCGTTCTCGAAACACCAAGTATTTTATAATAATCTTGATACTTAACTGCCATACCTATCCTTTTGTGATATATTTTTTTGAGATTTTATATCCATTACGCCGGTTTTCAAAAAAATTATGAAATCAGCGCTGCTTTGATTTAATATCGAGCCTCTAGTAATCTTCACTTATAAAATATAGTAATATACTTAAAAAGACAATAAATTTTCACCTCCGGATATGTAACACCACATTGCTGCCGATATGTCATGTCAGCATTTCCCGGTCAATACCTTGATTTAGAAGAGATCATAATTATTTATAGATTGACCGGAAGACCGGAAATTACTGGTGTCATGGAATAACTATTTCAAACGATCAAAAAATAAGGTAGCATAGTACCGAATGGAAAAAGATACTCAGATAATAATATTTGATTTCCCTGTGTTTGCCGGAATTAGTCTTCGTAAGGAAGGTTCGATGACGGGATATGAAGTAAAACGGAACTTATGCGAAAGAATAGGTCTTAAGGGATCACTTGTTACAATTCACCTGAAACATTCTAAGATAGTATGTACCGTTGACGCGTCTAATGCAGGCGAGAACGGAATGAACGGAGACGGATTGGTAACGGATGATCCGGAAACAGTATTAGGGGTCACTGTAGCAGACTGTATGCCTATTTATATTTCCGATTTACGGGGACGGATATTCGGGGTACTCCATTCTGGATGGAAAGGGACCGGTATTCTTGAAACGGCTTTAAATATCTTTACAAACAAACTCGGGGTTCCTGTATCAGAAATTTCGGTTCTTCTCGGACCTTCAATACGGTCATGCTGTTATAAGGTGGATCGGGAACGTGCTGAGTTTTTTCAGGATCAATGGGGAATCAATGCCGCGCAAGAACGGAATGGTCAGTTTTTCCTTGATTTGCTCGCCGCGAATAAGAACATCCTCAGAACCGCCGGAGTCACAAAGGTAAAAGATGCCGATTACTGTACCTCCTGCAATACAATCTTTGGCTCGTATCGAAGGGAAGGACCGGAAGGTTTCACAAAAATGCTCGCGTTTATCGGCACGGACTCTGGAGTGGGTCGTAATGCTACAGTGCCTACGAAATTGTAGGAATATGCCGAACGTGGCATACATAAATGTAGGTACCTACCACTTCGAATGATGCCGCAGACACGCCTATTTTAAGCTAATCCTTTGTAAAACAAGTAATTATCTGCTTCTGGCATGTTTTTTGCTAAATGATTTAACCCCCCGAACTATATTTCGGAATAAATTCCGGGAAATAAACAGAACTGCTGCGGCTCCCGGATAACTCAAATTTTTGGCATAGGAGGGAAAATGAATTACCGCTGCCGTCCCGGAGCTAAAGGGCTCTATAATCCTGAATTTGAAAAAGAAAGCTGCGGTATCGGCTTTATTGCCCATCTCAAAGGAAGAAAAAGCAATGAAGTTGTCCGTTTGGCAGGAAAAATCCTAGAAAATATGTCCCACCGAGGTGCTGTGGGAAGTGATAAAGACAGCGGAGACGGTGCGGGCATTCTCATTTCTATGCCGAGGCCTTTTTTAATCGAAGAATGCTGCAAAGCCGGCATAAAGCTCCCGCCGGACGGTTTATGGGGCGCGGGTTTATTGTTTCTACCCGATTCCGATACTCGTAAAGAAAAGTGCAAAAATGAATTCGCCCGGATTGTGCGGCAGGAGGGACTGAATGTTCTGGGCTTCCGGAATGTACCCGTTAATAATGCAGGGTTAGGGAAATCCGCTCTGGTATCGGAACCGGCCATTGAAATGGCATTTGTCGGACCGGCAAGAATGGAATATGAATCAGCTGATTTCCGCCGTAAATTGTACGTTATCCGCAAGCAGACGGTGCGGGATATCCGCGGTACATCCAGGGATCCGGAAAATATGTTCTATATTCCGAGTCTGTCGGATAATCTTCTTGTGTACAAAGGTATGCTCAAACCGGAACAGCTTTTCAGTTATTTTACGGACCTTCAGAATGAGCGGATGGAGAGCCACCTTGCTATGGTCCATTCCCGGTTCTCCACAAATACTTTTCCCAGCTGGGACAGAGCACAGCCCCTTCGGCTGATGTGCCACAACGGCGAAATAAATACCCTTCGGGGCAACATCAATAAGATGAAGAGCAGGCAGGGGCAGCTCAGTCACCCGGTCTACGGGGATGACCTTCCAAAATTATTTCCGGTTATCGAACCGGATTGTTCCGATTCGGGGAACTTCGACAACGCTTTAGAACTCTTAGTCATGTCCGGGAGGGAAATCGCACAGGCGGTAATGATGATGAATCCTGAAGCGTGGCTTTATCATAAGCAAATGCCCGATATCGGAAAGGCAATGTACGAGTATTACAGCTGCCTTATGGAGCCTTGGGACGGTCCAGCGTCCATTGCCTTCACCGACGGAAGCGTCATCGGAGCGGTGCTTGACCGGAACGGTCTCCGGCCCAGCCGTTATTATGTGACCGATGACGATTTGGTGATAATGGCCTCGGAAGCGGGTGTCGGAGAAATTCCCAATTCAAAAGTGCGGACCAAAGGCCGTTTGCAGCCTGGACGGATGTTCCTGGTTGATTTTAAGGAGGGCCGGATAATAGGTGATGAGGAACTCAAAGTTTCAATCGCGGAATCAAAGCCCTACCGGAAATGGCTTAACGAGCAGAGGATCGAATTATACAGCCTTGCGGAAGGTCAAACCCCTCCGGTTTCAGATCAGGATACCCTTATTAAAAGGCTGAAGCAATTCGGTTATTCTCTGGAACATCTGGAACTCATTCTAAAGGCAATGGCAGAGAACCAAAAGGAACCATTAGGCTCTATGGGGAACGATACCCCCTTGGCCTGTCTGTCCAGCAAACCCCGGTTACTTTATGACTACTTTAAACAGCTTTTTGCCCAAGTCACCAATCCGCCTATAGATTCAATCCGTGAATACATCGTTATGAGCCTTGAATCCTTTATCGGTCCCGAGGGGAACCTGCTGGAGGAAACTCCCCGGCAGTGCAACCGACTCCATCTTCCCAATCCTGTCTTAACGAACCGGGAAATGGCTAAACTGAAGGAAATCGATCACCGGGGCTGGCGGTCGAAAATCATTGATATGACTTTTTCCCCCGAACAGGAAGGGGAGAATCTTACGGATTGCCTAGACCGGATATGCCGGGACGGGGAAAAGGCCGTGGGTGAGGGATTTGCCCTCGTCATTTTAAGCGACCGTAACGCCGGGAAAGGCAGGATACCGGCCGGAGCATTGCTCGCATGCGGCGCCCTTCACCAGCACCTTATTGCGCGGGAGCTCCGGACGAAAATCGGAATACTCATTGAAAGCGGAGAACCCCGGGAGGTTCATCATTTTTGCACTCTCCTCGGCTACGGTGCGGACGGGATTAACCCGTATCTTGCCTTTGAGGTCATGTGGCAGATGGCCAGAGACGGGGTAATCAGGTTCTCGCCTGATGAAGATGAAACAGAGCAAGCTTATATAAAAGCATTATCCGCCGGTATGCGGAAAGTTTTTGGGAAAATGGGGATCTCTACACTCGACAGCTACAAAGGAGCTCAGATTTTCGAGGCCGTCGGATTGGGAAAGGAAGTGGTGGACCGGTGTTTTACCGGGACGCCCTCCCGGATCGCGGGAGTGGATTTTGATATCCTCTCCAATGAGCTCAAGCGGCGTCACAGCACAGCATATCCCGAAAATTCGGCACCGGATTGGAATGATTACCTGAATCCGGGAGAATATAAGTGGCGGCAGAAAGGCGAAAAACATCTTTGGGATCCTGAATCTATCGCAAATCTGCGGATAGCGGTACAGCATGATTCGAAAGAACACTACAAGCTTTTTACGGCGCGGCAGGATCAGCGTTCCAGTGTTCAGGCTGTAATACGGGGGCTTATCAGCTTCCGCAAGACAGATCCTGTCCCGATAGATGAAGTGGAAAGCGCGGAGCAAATCATGAAACGCTTTGCTACCGGAGCCATGAGTTTCGGGTCCATTTCCCAGGAAGCTCATGAGACTATCGCCATTGCCATGAACCGTATCGGCGGCAAATCTAATACGGGGGAGGGCGGCGAAGATCCTGCTCGATTTGATCCTTTGCCGGGTGGAGACTCTAAACGTTCGGCGATAAAGCAGGTCGCTTCCGGAAGATTCGGTGTCACCGCGAATTACCTGACGAACGCGGATGAGATTCAAATTAAAATGGCTCAAGGCGCGAAACCGGGTGAAGGGGGAGAACTTCCGGGGCATAAGGTTTTTGAGGTAATCGCGAAAACCAGATATTCCACTCCCGGTGTAGGTTTAATCAGTCCGCCGCCGCATCACGATATCTATTCTATTGAAGACCTTGCACAATTGATTTTCGATCTAAAGAACGCGAACCCCGCCGCCCGGATTAGTGTAAAACTGGTATCCGAAGTAGGGGTCGGAACTGTTGCGGCCGGTGTGGCAAAAGCTCATGCTGATCACATTCTTATCTCCGGCCACGACGGCGGGACCGGGGCATCCCCGCTCACCGGAATCCGGAATGCCGGTCTGCCTTGGGAGCTGGGCATCGCGGAGACCCATCAAACTCTGGTTATGAACGATCTCCGAAGCAGGGTGGTGCTTCAGGCGGACGGGCAGATAAAAACTGCCAAGGATACCGTCATCGCGTGTTTGCTCGGGGCTGAAGAGTGGGGATTCGCCACAACCGCGCTAATCACCCTGGGATGCATAATGATGCGGAAATGTGAAAAAAACACATGTCCTGTCGGGATTGCTACCCAGGATCCGGAACTCCGTAAAAAGTTCCGGGGTAAACCGGAATATCTGGAACGGTACTTCCGGTTTCTCGCGGAAGACATACGTCAGCTGATGGCGGCCTTGGGATTTCGGACGGTTAACGAAATGGTTGGCCGTTCGGACCTGCTTGTTCCGGACGATGACGTACGAAACTGGAAATCCAGCGGTATTGATCTTGCCGCTGTTCTAACGCAAGCGGAACAGGTTAATCCGGAGAGCACCCTCTACTGCTCCGTTCCTCAGGATCATGGAATCAGTACCGTTTTAGACAGAAAAATCATTGAACAGATCAGCCCCGCGGATATTCGGGAGTTCGGTTACCAAGCCGAGTTCTCTGTCCGGAATAGAGACCGGGCCGTAGGCACCATGCTGAGTCATCACCTGACAAAAACATATGGAGAAAATGGATTGGATCATGACAAGGTGACCATTTCTTTTAACGGATCGGCAGGACAAAGTTTTGGTGCGTGGGTGGTAAAAGGGGTGACCCTGATGTTATCGGGTGATTCCAACGATTATATCGGCAAAGGACTTTGCGGAGGCAAAGTTGTTGTAAAACCTCCGGAGGATTCACGGTTCATACCTGAGGAGAACATCATAATTGGAAATGTCGCCTTTTACGGTGCCACCTCGGGCGAAGGATATATCCGGGGCAAAGCCGCCGAGCGGTTCTGTGTCAGGAACTCAGGCGCCAGGGTTGTCATAGAGGGAATCGGTGATCACGGCTGTGAGTACATGACGGGGGGCCGCGCGGTTATCCTCGGAGAGACAGGAAGAAATTTCGCCGCCGGGATGAGCGGCGGTATCGCGTATGTATGGAATCCCCGGGATGATTTCCGCGGAAAAATCAACTCCGATTTTGTTGAACTCGGATCTTTATATGAAGAAGATGATATCCGGGAAGTACTCGGAATGATTGAGCGGCACCGGTTCTATACCGGTTCTTCCGTGGCTGATTATATTATCCGGACTTGGCAGGATAGAGTTTTTGAGTTCATAAAAATAATACCTCCCGATTACAGGAAGATCATGCTTAAACAGAAAGAAGAATTGGAGGGGGTCGTGAATGGGTAAACCTACCGGATTTATTGAATTCCAAAGACGTAATAACTGTGAACATGATCCAAAAGAACGGATCAAGAACTTCCGAGAATTTACTGATTACATCGATGACGGCCAACGGGAAATTCAGGGTGCCCGCTGTATGGATTGCGGTGTACCTTTCTGTCACTCCTCCTACGGCTGTCCTATTTCTAACCTCATTCCGGAATGGAACGATCTTCTGTACCGGGGGAAATGGAAAGAAGCCTACAGACGCCTTAGGGCGACAAATAATTTTCCAGAAATCACCGGCCGTGTATGTCCTGCGCCATGCGAGACAGCCTGCGTTCTCGGGATAAACGAGCCGGCCGTCACGATTAAAGCGAATGAACTTGCAATCATTGACCGGGCTATTACGAACCGGTGGCTTGCGCCTAGGATACCTCCCCGGAGAACAGGGAGAACGGTAGCCGTTATAGGAAGCGGACCAGCGGGACTTGCCGCGGCGGATCAGCTCAATCAGAACGGTCATCAGGTCACGGTATTTGAACGGAATGATCGTCCCGGGGGGCTTTTGATGTACGGTATACCGAACATGAAGCTTGAAAAAGAAATCCTGTCGGAGAGGATCGGCATAATGGAAGAGGAGGGAATCAAATTCACTCTCGGTACCTGTGTCGGGAAAGATCTGTCCCCAAAATCGCTGATGTCTGATTTTGACGCGATACTCATAGCAGCGGGTTCCACTATTCCCCGGGATCTGCAGGTTAAGGGACGGGAGCTAAAGGGTATCCATTACGCTATGGAGTTTCTCGAATCTTCTACCCGTACTCTGCTGGATAAAACCCCGGGTATTTCCGCAGCAGGTAAGCATGTACTGGTTATCGGCGGCGGCGATACCGGAAACGACTGTATCGGAACATCTCTTCGGCAGGGATGTGCCTCGGTCACTAACTTTGAAATTCTCCCAAAACCTCCCACGGAGCGGAACAATACCTGTCCCTGGCCCCTATATCCAAGACTATACAAACAGGATTACGGACACAAAGAAGCCGAAGCTCTTTTCGGAAAAGACCCGAGAGATTATTCGGTGTCTGCGGTAGAATTTACCGGTAATCCCGAAGGCCGGGTTTCCGGTGTCCTGTCTCAGCGTGTGGAATGGTATAGGGATGAAGCGGGAAAATTCTGCTTTAAAGCGGTACCTGGTTCGGAAGAGACGAGGAAAGTCGATATCGTTTTCCTCGCTTTGGGTTTTCTTGGACCCGAAACCGAGCTGCTGAGAGAATTCGGTTTGGAGACAACACCCCGCGGAACGATTTCCGCGGGTCCGCGCAGTTACCGGACATCCATTCCGAATGTATATACCGCGGGAGATGCCCGGAGAGGGCAATCCCTTGTGGTTTGGGCAATCCGAGAGGGCAGGGAAGCCGCGGCGGAGATTGATGCAGCCATAAAATGAGTACAGTCTTGACCAATCCGGACCTATCTGTTATATAAACTTAAATTGGAGATAAATATTCGAGGTATAAAGAAATGTATGCAATGGTTGAAATAAAAGGAAAGCAGTACAAGGCTTCTGAGGGAAGTCTGTTAAAGGTCGATAAATTCAATGCTGATACCGGTGATGTTGTTGAACTCGACAGTGTTCTTATGATCAGTTCCGATTCCGATGTAAAAATCGGCGAACCTTTTGTAAAAGGCGCCAAGATTAAAGCGGTGATTGAAGGCCACGGAAAAGAAAAAAAACTGGTAGTGCTGAAATTCAAGCGCAGGAAGAATTACCGGAAGAAAAAAGGTCACCGTCAGGGGTATTCCCTTCTCCGGATAAAGGAGATAGCTGGAGCATAAAGGGGTATGATCAGGGCGGATCTGCGGTTAGACCCCAAAGGAATTATCAAGCATATTGAAGTAAAGGGACACGGTGCCGAAATTGCATGTACTGCTGTCTCAATCCTGCTTAGAACTCTAGGCAGGATCTTAGAAAGCGTTGGGGACGAGCTGAAGGTTTCGGTCAATCCTGAACGGGAAGGCTGGATATCCTTGGCAGTAGAAAATTATCCGGAACAAATGACAGATTGGCTTTCAGGAGTAACCGGATTTGTTGTTTTGGGTCTTCGGGATATTGCGGAAGAATATCCCGAATGTACGGCAGTGAATATCAGTACGATTCAATAAACGAAAGGAGATAAACATGGCTCATAAAAAAGGTGGCGGAAGTTCAAAGAATGGACGTGATTCCGCATCTCAGCGGCTGGGTGTAAAAAGATTCGGCGGTCAGCTGGTGAATGCAGGTGAAATAATTGTGCGGCAGAAGGGAACAAAATTCCACCCGGGAGATTTTGTCGGGAGAGGAAAGGACGATACCCTATTTGCAAAGGCAGCGGGAAACGTTGTGTTTGAAAAGAAGAGAAACCGGAAGGTTATTTCCATCAATCCTATAGAAAATTAGAACTTATTTACTAAACTGTAATTTAATTTGAATCAATTTGTCGATGAAGCTCCAATTCAAGTATCCTCCGGGAATGGCGGTAAAGGCGCCGTGTCGTTCCGGAGAGAGAAATACATACCCCGGGGCGGACCCGACGGCGGAAACGGGGGAAAAGGCGGCGACGTTGTTTTTATAACACTCCCGAACCTTAAAACTTTGACCCATCTCCGGTATAGAGCAGTATTTAATGCCGAGAATGGAAAAGGGGGAGGGGGAAGAAAATTCGACGGCAGAGCCGGAAAGGATGTTGAAATTCCGGTACCCCCCGGATGTATCATCCGGGACCGGGAAACCGGTGAGGTTCTTCGTGATATGGCCGTTTTAGGAGACCGGTGGGTTTTTCTGAAAGGGGGCCGCGGCGGAAAAGGCAACGCCAATTTCGCGACCTCAACTAATCAGGCTCCCAAATTTGCTCAGGACGGTGAAGCCGGTGAAACCCGAAATCTTGTTATCGAACTCAGACTGATAGCGGATATTGGTTTGGTCGGGTTTCCAAACGCCGGAAAATCAAGTCTTTTAGCGGCCCTAACCAGGGCGAAACCGAAAATTGCGCCGTATCCATTTACCACGAAAAATCCAAACCTGGGTGTGCTCACCGGATCTTATCGCAATGCCGTGATTGCCGATATCCCCGGACTCATCGAGGGGGCTTCCGGCGGAAGCGGTATGGGACTCAAGTTCCTTAAACATATATCCAGAACCAAGGTTCTCGCTTTCATAGTGGATTTGTACGACAAGAATTACCTTGACGCGGTTGATGTGCTTGAAAAAGAACTGAAAGAATTTTCTCCCGCGCTTGCCGATAAACCGAGAATAATTTGTGGCAGCAAAATGGATATGCCCGAAACAAAAGAACGGCTTGAGGAAATTCGGCAGAAATACCCTTCCGAGACAGTAATCGGTTTTTCATCCTATACGCGGGAAGGTCTAAAGGAGCTGGAATCATTTTTTATCGATGTTTCCGGCGAGGATAGCGATACATGAGAGCGGCTGTATTAGGCGGAACATTTGATCCTGTACATATGGGACATTTGTATCTTGCGGAAGAGACGCTTAGGAGCCTGCGGTATGACAGGATTTTCCTTATTCCCGCGAAAGTTCCCCCCCATAAAAAAGAAAGCGGAAGGGTTTCGCCGGAAATACGTATCCATCTGCTCCGTAAAGCGGTAGGGGGCAGGAAAGAGTTCATCGTGGAAGACTGTGAAATAAAACGTGACGGGACCTCTTATACGGTAGATACGGTAAAATACCTGTTTTCGAACTACAGCATCCAGGGGAAATTGGGATTGGTTATAGGTGATGATCTTGTAGGCGGATTCGGAAATTGGCGGAGTGTAGATGATTTGATACAGATGGTCGATCTTGTGGTGGCTAAACGGAATTTTAGGAACCCGGTGGATTTCCCGTATCCCCATACCTATCTTGATAATCTCATCATTCCCATATCTTCCACTGAAATCAGAAACAGAATAACCGAAAAAAGGCCGTACCGTTATCTTATACCGGAAAATGTTTATTCAGTCATACAAAGGGATAGCCTCTATATCGATAAAGAGGCTTCCATCGGGTGATACGGTCTTGATGGAAAAGGGGAAATGCTTTAAAAATTTTCACTTGAGGGCAACAGATTGAAAAGCGGAAAAAAATTCGACCGGGGATTAATTATCCTCGGATTTATAATAATCATCACGGCAGCTATGGCGGTATTTCTCTTTCTTCAGCTAAAAACCGATGAAGTGACTGAAAAAGCGGAAAACGGAGAAATTCTCCGGGTATTATTAACGGTTGGCGACGGTACGGTACCCCTGACGAGTCAGGTATTCCTTTACCACACTGTTACGGGGAACTCATTCCTTCTTGATGTTCCGGGAAATATCGGCAGCATCATCGAAAAGCATAATCGTATTGACCGGATATCAATTCTCTATGAAGAAGGAACAATAAATAGTTATGTGTCTAGGATCGAAAATATACTGGGGATCAGGATTGATTATTACATCGATATCGATTTCGACAATATCGAACCCATTACCGACCTTTTAGGGGGCATGGAGATATTCATTCCGGAGCCGGTTTATAATGTTGAAGGAGATTCCCCGACACTGCTACCCTCAGGGAACGTGCTGCTTGACGGCAGGAAGATGCTCACCTTTTTAAGTTTTCAGGGGGCAGCGGGGCTGGAAGAAATGACAGCCGATCGGAGGCAGGATTTTATCAAAACAATGCTTGTCAAATGGGGTGAGCAAAGTGATTATCTAACCAAACAGGGAGTTTTTAAAATATTATGGGAACTCCTGGATACAAATATTGACAAACAGGCTTTCACTTCCTTTCTGAACCTTTTAGGGAATAACGATATTCAGCCTGACCGGCAGCGGGTAATGGGGAATCAGCGGATTGTTGACAATACAGTGCTCCTCTTTCCGCATTTTGAAGGGAAGCTTCTCCGGCAGCAGATGGATCAGAGACTGAGTGTTTTAGAAAACGATTACACGGAAAACGGCGGAAGCGTACCGGTGACCCTAGAAATACTGAACGGCACCACGGTAAACGGAATAGCAAGAAGAACAAAAGACATCTATGAAAGTTTCCAAGGCTTTAATGTCATGGCATTCGGAAATGCTGACAGCCAGGATTATGAACACACTGTTGTAATCGATCGGACGGGAGTAAAAGAGAAGGCTGAACGGGCAGCAGAGATTATCGGCTGTAAACGGATAGAAACCAGGATAGATGAAGTAAGCGAATCAAGCGCGCATGTAACGATAATACTGGGGAAGGATTTTAATGGACAATTTGTTAAAGAATAAGGAATTTGCGGTTAGAACCGCGGAATTACTCTGGGAGCATAAAGCGGAGGATGTAATCCTGCTGGATATAAGCCGGGTCAGTTCTTTTTCCGATTTTCTGGTCGTTGCTACTGTTAGAAGTGCCGGACATCAGCGGGGTCTTATGAACATTCTCCACGGATTCCTTAAAGAAAACAGCGTTGAACCGTTTCAGGGCAGGAAACGCGCCGAGACCCAGGGCTGGATACTGATAGACTGCGGCTTTCTTGTGATTAACTTGATGGATAAGGAATCCCGGGATTTTTATGAATTGGAAAAAGTTTGGTTCGAAGGCGAAAAAATTCCCCTGTCTGTCAAGGAATGAATCCGCCTTCTATAAGTTATTCGTCGTAATCGTCGTAGTCTAGATCATCTTCCTCGAATAAGTCGTCATCTTCATCTTCGTCAAAATCATCTTCTTCATCGAAATCGTCTTCGAAGTCGTCTTCGTCATCGAAATCGTCATCATCATCCTCGAAATCATCGTCTTCATCGTCATCGAAATCTTCTTCATCATCTAATTCGTCTTCCAAGTCATCCTCGTCATCAAATTCATCTTCATCATCGTCGTCAAAATCATAATCATCATCACTGAGCCTGAATTGATCACTCGGTAAAATCTGCTCCCTCCAGGTTGCCATCACCTTCTCCCCCTTAACGGAATGTTTTTCAAATTCACATCATGAATCTAAAAACAAGGTTTCGCCAGTGTCAAGATACTTTTTGTCTCTTTCTGATTATTTTTACTCCAACATAAACTCCGATAGATCCGAACTCACCATTTATGTATTTTGTGATATTCACCTCGGTGTTGCTGATGGTTGAGAGCAGGTTGCTTCCCGTCATAACCGTTGGAGGAGTAATATCACAGTCAACCCCATTCTGCGAGAGGAGGATGGTTGACCGACCGGAAATTTGATTCGTGATTTCTCCGATTGCTTCCCGGGTTAGTGACCCGAATTCCGCTTCCGGCTCCATACCCATGCTTTCCATCAGGATATCTACAAAAGATTGAGCATTCTTTTTATCGGTCTGTATGATGAAGTAACCGTATATATCTCCGGTTATGCCAACGGAACTAACCACTTCAATTTTTTCTACCGGCGAACTATCTTCTAAACGCACCTCAGGAAACCCTGTTTCTTTCAGCACTTCGAGACAGCCGGAAAAAAAATTTTTTGAATATATGTCGGACATAAAAATAACTATAAAACACCCGGATAAGGGTGTCAAATATTTTCCGGTCTTGATATTGATCCGCTAATGATCATACACTCTCTAGGTAACAACAAGGAGAAGCGCGGGATGAAAAGCAAGACTTTACAGAGACTAATCGATATCGCCCTTGAAGAGGATTTGAATGACCTTGGAGATGTAACCTCAGAAGCTGTGTTTACCGGTCAAGAAGGATCCTTTATCATCACCGCCAAAGATGAGGGGGTCCTCGCGGGTTTACAATGTGTCCGGGAGGTATATTCCCGGGTGGACGGATGTGTCCGGGTTGATTTTCTCTTCCGGGACGGAGACAAATTGGAAAAGGGAGCTATAATCGCCCGTCTTCAGGGAAAAGTGAAGTCGGTGCTGTCCGGTGAACGCACTGCCCTGAACTTTTTAGGATATCTTTCCGGTATTGCCACTTCGGCAGCACGGTACACGGAAGCCGCTTCTAGGAACGGAAACGGTATCATTCTTGATACCCGAAAGACACTCCCCGGATACCGGGACCTGGCGAAATACGCGGTTAAAACCGGGGGAGGTAAAAATCACCGTATGGGACTTTGGGATATGGTGCTGATAAAGGATAATCATATTGATGCCGCCGGGTCGATATCGGAAGCGGTAAAACGGGTCCGTGAGAAATGGGGCAGCCGGTTTAAAATTGAGGTAGAATGCCGCACATTGGATGAGGTAGATGAAGCTATCGAAAACGGAGTAGATAGAATCATGCTGGACAATATGAGCCCGGAAGAGGTACAAAGCGCAGTATCCCGGAAACGCGGGTCAGTGCGGTTTGAATCTTCTGGTAATATGGATCTTGAAAAGACTGATGTGTACAGCGCTGCAGGTACTGATTATATTTCAGTAGGCAGTCTTACCCATTCCGTAAAAAATTTTGATTTTTCTATGACGATTGACAAGACCGGCACAGGAGCAGTCCCGCGGTATAAAATGAAGGATAAAAGATATGAATGATAAGTGGAATAACATACGTGCCGAACTCGACGATCGTCTGCTTGTTCTCGCGCATTACTACCAAAATGACGATGTATTTAATTTGGCTGATGAAACCGGAGATTCTTACCGGTTAGCGAAATTATCTGCTGAATCGAAGGCCGAGTATACCATCTTCTGCGGAGTCAAGTTTATGGCGGAAAGCGCTGCTGTGCTTTCAAAAAAAGAAAATAAGGTGTTTACACCGGTACAGGAAGCATCCTGCGCGCTGGCAGATACCATGGATTACACTTCCGTCAAAGAAATTTTTGATGTTATGGCGGAAAAAATGGGTCACTTGCCCGTTCCGGTGGTATATGTAAACTCCTCCGCCGAAATCAAAGCCTTGGCAGGCCGGCATGACGGTATTGCCTGTACATCCTCGAACGCCGGGAAGATAATGAAGACCCTGCTCGATCAGGGAAGACAAATTTTCTTCATGCCCGATAAAAATTTAGGGATGAATACTGCCCTGAAATTAGGGATTTCACCGAATGATACCGCCGTAATAAAGGATAAGGACAATATCGATTACGCCATTCAGAAGAAAATAATTCTATGGGACGGATTCTGCTATGTTCATCATCTATACACACCCGAGGATATCAGAAGAGTCCGGGAAAATTTTCCAGGATGCAGGATCATCCTTCATCCGGAAAGCCGGCCTGAAGTCGTGACTATGGCGGATTACGCCGGTTCTACGTCGGGGCTGCTGAATGAGTTTCAATCAGCCGATCCGGGTACGGTGCTTGTTGTTGGTACGGAGTGGAATTTCGTTGAACGACTAAAGAAAATGCGCCCGGAAATACAGGTTGAACATCTCCGCCCGTCGATCTGCGCGGAGATGCACCGGATAAAAAAACAAAATCTCCTTTCCCTCGCCGAAAACCTCCTAAACGGGGATGAACAAACCGGCAGGATTACCGTACCCGAGGAGATATCCGGTGATGCGGCATCAGCTTTAAACCGGATGATACGATATACCGAGGGAAAGGAGCATTTATGACATCTTCCAGGTCAAATTATGATGTTCTTGTCATAGGCAGCGGAATCAGCGGTTTAGCAGCGGCAATTGCCGCTGCCGAAAACGGACTTGCCGTGGGGGTGGTCACAAAAAGCCCGGAAATATCGCAGACTAACACTTATTATGCCCAGGGAGGCATTGTAGGCCAGTCTCCCGATGACTCGCCAGAATTGCTGTACCAAGACATTGTTAAAGCCGGTGACAGTATTAATTTTGTTCCCGCGGTAGAACTCATTGCCCGGGAAGGTCCCGGAATTGTCAAGGAGTATTTGATTGATAAGGCAGGGATTCCGTTCGCCAAGGATGATAGCAAAGAATACGACCTAACGATGGAAGGCGCTCATTCGATCAGAAGGATCCTCCATGTAAAGGACAACACCGGGAAAGCAATCATGAAGGGGCTGCTGAACTACGTTGAAAGTCTTAAAGGAATACATTTCTACTCAGGACACGCTGCAGTTGAAATAATAACCAACAGCCATAACTCTACCGATTCTCAGGAACGGTACAAGAAAACACGGGCAATCGGGGCTTATATACTAGATGAATCAAACGGAAGAATAGAACCGGTTTTCGCGTCAGCTGTGGTACTGGCAACGGGCGGGGCAGGAAATCTTTACCTGTATACATCAAATCCTCACGGCGCAACAGGCGACGGTATTGCTATGGCATACAGAACCGGGTGTGAAATCGTGAATTCGGAGTTCGTTCAGTTTCATCCCACAATTCTATTTCACCGGGATAAAAAACGGTTTCTGATTTCTGAAGCACTTCGCGGAGAAGGCGCCCGATTAATGAATCATTCGGGTGAATACTTTATGAAGAAATATCATCCCGACATGAAAGATCTGGCTCCCAGAGATGAGGTCGCGAGAGCTATTTACCGGGAACTGGATGAGGAGGGCTCGGATTACGTCTATTTAGATACCCGGTGTATAAAAAATGTGTCTCCGAAGGAGCGGTTTCCCGGGATCTACGAACAATGCCTGAAACTGGGGATCGATATCGAAAACGAACCGATCCCGGTTGTTCCGGCGGCGCATTATTTTTGCGGAGGAATAAAGGTGGACCTTTTTGGTCAAACCTCGGTGTCGGGACTCTATTCAGTAGGCGAGTGCAGCTGTACCGGTGTGCACGGGGCAAACCGGCTAGCGTCGGTCTCGCTTCTTGAAGCGCTGGTTTTCGGAATCCGGGCCGGCCGGCATATCAGCCGGAATAAGATTGATCCTTCTGCCGCATTAATAAATTCCATACCCGAATGGATATATCCGAAAAAAGAAGAAGATTTCGATAAAATGCTGATTCATCATGATCTGCAGAATATAAGGACAACGATGTGGAATTACGTCGGGATTATCCGGACAAAAAAAAGACTGGACCGGGCATTATCGGACTTGAACTATTTTAACCACCGGATCGAACGGTTTTATAAAGAAGCAAAAGTATCAAAGCAGATAATTGAGCTCCGGAACGCTGTTCTTAGCGGAACATTAGTCGCCCGTGCCGCGGTGAGTAATTCCATGTCTGTCGGCTGCCACTATGTTGAATGAAGTTTTTATAAATTATCCTGACATCTGCGGGTATTTTAAGAATTCCATTTGACATCCTGTTCATTTTTGGTATACTTAAACCCTTAAATATGGTTAATATATCACTGATGGCGCCGGCAAAAATTAATTTGCATCTTGAGGTGCTTGGAAAACGGGAAGATGGTTATCATAATCTAATTTCCCTGTATCAGCTGGTATCATTAATGGACCGTCTTACTATTCGTTCTTTGAAAAAATGCGGGGAATGCAGGATCATCGGTACGGAGAACATACCGCTTAAAGAAAATACCATGTGGCAGGCGGTGGATGTATTCCGTGATATTACCGGAATAGATACAGGTTTTGAAATAAGGATTGATAAACAAATTCCCCAGGGAGCCGGCCTTGGCGGAGGATCTAGTGATGCCGCCTCGGTCCTTTTAGGGATTAATAGTTTATCGGGATATCCTTTGAAAAAACCTGGCCTTCTTCGGGCAGCCGCCCGGATCGGTACGGACGTACCCTTGTTTATCTCTGCTCCTGCCGGGATCATGACTAATACCGGAACCAGTATTACACCTTTGAAACCAAGATGTAATTACTCAGGTGTTATTGTCTTTCCTGGTTTCTCAGTTTCTACCCCGCAAGCTTATAGTTCTTTAGGCAGAACAACGGATGAAAAGCCGGGTATTCTTTTCCCTGACACAATCGCCGCGGAATACTCCGGCAGATGTGTCTGCGGCTGGAATTTTTTTAATTCTTTTGAAACACCGGTCCAGTATATTCATCCTCATATTGCTGATATACTGAACGAAATAACCGCGGCCGGTTTTTGTTACTGCCGCATGTCAGGAAGCGGTTCATCCTGCTTCGGTTTGAACCCCTTCGAGTCTGATAAGCCATTTCCGGATATTGACGGACTCCGGAGGAAATACGCTTTTGTAAGTTTCATTGAGCCTTTGGCAGAATTGCCCGAGGTGCTTATATAAAAATTATCCCGAGTAATATTCCGGGAAACAGGAGCGTCTTATGCAGGTTACCGATATCCGGATCCGGAAGGTTAGTTCGGAAGGAAAGCTCAAAGCTTATGTGACTGTTACTTTCGATGACTGCTTTGTTGTGCATAATGTAAAAATTATCGAAGGTAAAACAGGTGTCTTTATTGCAATGCCGAGCCGTAAAACGAAAAACGGTGAATATAAAGATGTGGCCCATCCCATAAATTCGGAGTTCCGCACCAAAATACAGGAACAAATACTCATGGAGTATCATAACCTGGACGGAAATGAGGGGACTGGGGAAACGGAAGAGGCGCCGGTATTGCAGGAAGAATCGGATACTGAATAATCTTTCAGCTATTCCTGCCGGTACTAGAAGAGTTATAAACCGCGTTTGCAGAAGGTACCCTTAAGGCATAACCTACTATTTCCGGAAAATATGTGATTGTAAAATTGACTCATACCGTGAGACGGCATTACCCGCACTGAAGGTTAATGTTTTCTATCCTGTTGTCGGAAATATCAAAATAGTGTATAGTATTCCAGGTTTGTAACTATAAATGACTGCCCGCAGGCGGATTATAAAGACGGAAAACCTATTGCAAACATCGATTAAATCAGTATCTTATTATGAGTATTTTCATAACTGTGGGACGTCGGCAAGTGGTAAAGCCACCGGGTTTTGATCCCGGCATTCGCAGGTTCGAATCCTGCCGTCCCAGTAGCGGGATTATTAATCCTTAAAAAACAAGAAGTGAGAACGTAAGGAGTGTCTTTAAATGGACCGGAAAATATTATCAGCAAAAGAGAGAACAGAAACAAGAAAATCAGCAGCCCGGGCGTTACGGCGGGCGGGGAAGATTCCAGCGGTTATATACGGTCACAACGGACCGAGTACCATTGCGGTTGATGAAAAAGAGTTTACCAAAAACTTCCGCACCGTTTCGGAAAATACAATTATAAACATCAAGACGGATTCGTCTGATTACGATGTATTGGTCAAAGCCCATCAGGAAGACATCATAACCGGCCAGATTCTGCATATCGATTTTTATGAAATCGAACAGGGGAAAGTCCTCCGTACTCACGCTCCTATCCGTACAGTGGGAACAGCTCCGGGAGTCAAGCAGGGAGGAGTGTTTGAAAATCCCCTCTATGAGATGGAAATTGAATGTCTTCCTAAAGATTTACCAGAAGAAATCGTTGTGGATGTAAGCGAACTGAACATCGGTGAAGCTGTTCATGTGGAAGATATTGAACCCTCGGAAGGAGTTAAATTCCTTAATCCTCCCGAGCAGGTTGTCGCGATCGTCAGCGTCCTGAAAGAAGAAGTTGAAGAAGAAGAAGAGGAAGAAGATCTCGAACTGGAAGAAGGCGAAGCGGGTGCTGAGGAAGAAGAAAGCGAGGAATAAGGCAGCATGACTCTCGTTATCGGTCTCGGAAATCCCGGTCCCGAGTACGAGCACACCCGTCATAATGCGGGGTTCGATGTAATTGATTCAATATCTCAGAAATTAGAAATCAAGATGAAAAAACCCCTTTTCCGTAAATATCTTCGGGGAAGGGGAATACTCAGCGGTGAAAAAGTCGAGCTCGTAAAGCCACTTACATATATGAACCGGTCCGGAATGATAATTCCCCGGGTGACCAAAGGGTTAAAGGGACTTTTCCCTGACCACTTCATCATCATTACGGACAATCTCGACCTTCCGCCGGGTAAAATCCGGGTCAAACGGGGTGCGTCAACAGCCGGTCATAACGGTCTGGCCTCGGTTAAACTCATCTTAGGCGATACACCTTATCTCCGTGTTTTTGTAGGCATTGGGCATCCCGGAAGCAAGGAAGATGTGGTTCCGTATGTACTTTCTAAACCTGAGGGGAAGGAAGCGGAAAACATGAGCACGGCAATAGAAGCCGCCGCCGATACCGTCATCAAACTCATTTCTTCCGATCCAGAAGCGGTGATGAATGAAAGTAACCGCTGATCTTGCCGTATCAGACGCAATCCTTCATTTTTTTGAATCCCGGGCGGGCTGTTCCGGAACTGTCATCATTGCCGCGTTTTCGGGAGGTTCCGACAGCTCAGCCCTGCTCCACGGTCTCTGGAAAACCGCGGACAGGACCGGAATCAGGCTGCATGCAGCCTATGTCGATCACGGCTTACGTGGAACAGAGTCTTCAAATCGGGAACTTGACGCAGTAACTCGGCAGGCTGAGGAACTGAAGATCCCTCTCCATGTAAAGAGATTCCCGGCGGGACTTATCCTGCGGGATGCTGAACGGCTGAGAAAAAGCATAGAAGCTCAAGCCAGAGAAATGAGGTATGAATTTTTACAAAGCACCGCCTCTGCCCTGGAAAAAAAATATCTTCGGAATGTATATATTGCTGTCGGGCATCACAGCGATGATTTTCTTGAAACTGCGGTAATGGCATTTCTGCAGGGAGCCGGAATCGCCGGGGTAACAGGGATTTCCGAGGTTAACGGAAGAATTATCAGGCCCTTACTCCGGGTAGGGAAAGAAAAAATTCGGGAATATATCACACAAAACAATATCCGGATTGTGGAAGATCCCACGAATACGGATATCAAATATTTCAGAAATAGGGTCCGGCATAATATTATTCCGGTATTAAAGGAAGAATATCCGGGAATTGTGCATTCTGTTTTTTCGGGAGCTGAAAAGGCAAAAATTGCCGAATCATTTATTGATGAAGAAACCCGGAAAACCATCGTATGGAACCCGGAGCACAACTCCGGCAGCAAAAAATACCGAACAGCTCTTGATAATTTCATTAAAGCTTCTCCGGTAGTAAAACTCCGGGCGCTGTATACCGTTTATGACTATTTAAGACTGGGTACTGATGATGAAAAACGGTTTCCATACCGTTTTATACGGCCGCTCATATATTGCAATACGGCAGAGGAATTGAAAAACGTTTTATCCGGAGGATTATCGGGTCATGGGATACTGATCAATGTTGATGGAAGCTGTCTGTCTGTCCGCATTGATGAAGCGGCGACGGAAGGCATCGGCTTTCTGATCTCTGTCATGGGCGGAAAAACCTGCCGTTTGGGCAGATTTACGATTGAAATTGTTGAAGCTGCAGATTCATCAGGGTCCGGGGGAGAGATATATTTAAATTTAAATGGCTGCCATCCGGTTATTACTCATCCCCTTCCTAAGGACAGGATTAAAACAGACCGGGGAAACACTCCGGTCCGTAAAATTTTCTCGGAACAGAAGATCCCTTTTGAAATGAGAGATCAAATTCCGATACTGCGGGATGAAACGGGAATCGCAGGAGTAATGACCGGACCTTTCGGAGGAGCAGATATTTTTGGAGATAAAATTACTGTTCAAACCCCCGGTGATGGGTATAAAATGTACGGTAGAAAGAATGTCTATATAATTAAAGGAAACGGTCAGCAACCGATTAAGGTGGTAATACAGGACGATTATGCAGAACCAGAATCAAAATAATGGAAATCAGGAACCTTCCCGGTTTAATTTCGGCAATAACCGTTTCGCGCTGTTTTTTTTGATGGCAATCATCGGGCTGTTTATGGTCCTGTTTGTGTTCAACCAGGACAGCACGACAAACGAGATAAGCTATTCATCGTTTATGCGTTCCCTGAAAGAGGGACATATCGAAACGGTAAAAATTCTGGATCAATACGAGATACAGGGAAGCCTGCGCGCCAGGAACGGTGAAATGACCTTATTCGAAACGGTAATTCCATATTACGATGATAATCTTATGAATCTCCTTATAGAAAATGGTGTACGTGTTTCAGGCGGGTTCAAGAGGCTTTCTCCGTGGAGAGTTTTTCTGGAATTTTTACCTTGGATAATCGGATTCACTTTTATCTGGTTTATGTTCCGGCGAATACAGGGGAACGGAAGCAAGGCTTTTTCGTTCGGCAAAAGTAAGGCAAAAAAATACCTTGAGAACGGTAAAAAAGTGACCTTCCCGGATGTGGCCGGTCAGGAAGAGGCCAAATATGAACTTCAGGAAGTTGTTGAATTTTTAAAGAATCCGTCCCGGTTTACCCGGATGGGCGCGAAAATCCCGAAAGGGGTCCTGCTTGTTGGAATGCCCGGTACGGGGAAGACTCTCTTGGCCAAGGCATGTGCCGGGGAAGCCGATGTGGCTTTTTTTCATATGTCCGGGTCCGATTTCGTGGAAATGTTTGTAGGAGTAGGGGCTAGCAGGGTACGTGATTTGTTCGATCAGGGGAAAAAGAATGCTCCGTGTATACTCTTTATTGATGAACTTGACGCGGTGGGAAGAACTCGGGGCGCCGGTTACGGAGGCGGACACGACGAGAGAGAACAGACACTCAACCAGATGCTCGTCGAAATGGACGGGTTCGATACAAAAGACGGGGTAATCATACTTGCCGCAACCAACCGTCCAGACGTCCTCGACCCGGCCCTGCTGCGTCCCGGCCGGTTTGACCGGCAGGTTGTGGTTGATATGCCGGATTTGCGGGAACGGGAGGAAATACTTAAAATACATTGTTCTAAATTACCTCTGGACCTGAAAGTTGATCTGACCAAAATCGCCAGAGCTACACCGGGAACTTCGGGCGCTGATATTGCCAATCTCGTAAATGAAGCAGCGCTTTTTGCCGCTCGGAGAAACCGTGATTTTGTCGAAATGGCCGATTTTGAAGAAGCCAGGGATAAACTGCTCATGGGAGCCGCGAGGAAATCCCGGGTAATTACACCAAAGGAAAAGCGTAAAACGGCCTATCACGAGGCCGGTCACGCCCTTCTTCATTATTACCTGCCCAATTCCGATCCTCTGCACAAGGTGACGGTGATTCCCCGTGGACGAGCACTAGGAGTGGCTGTATCCCTGCCCGAAAATGATGAGTATTCACGGACCAAAGGATGGCTCACAGACCGGATCACAATCGCCTTCGGCGGGTACGTCGCGGAAAGATTTTCCTTCAATGAAACCACTACCGGCTCACAGAATGACCTAAAACAGGCGACCGAGATCGCCCGGAGGATGGTTTGCGAATGGGGAATGAGCCCTATAGGACCTATCTCTTTCGGGAATGAGGATGAACCTATTTTTATTGGCCGGGAAATCGCGCAGCATAAGGATTATTCTGAAGCTACAGCCAACCGGATAGATACCGAGGTCCAAAACATACTTGAATCATGTCTTAAAACAGCTGAAAACGTTTTAGAAAAAAACCGGGACAAACTCAATCTTTTAGCTGAATCCCTGATTACCCGGGAAACCCTCTCTGATGAAGAAGTCAGGGAGCTTTTAAAGATTCCGCCTAAGGCTGCCGGCAGCGGCAATGTAACGTAGTATGGATATTCAGCAAATACTGAAACAAACGTCTCTGATGCTTTTTCTTTTCGTTTTTGCGCTGATGCCCGTTTTTTCTGAAGGTGATGAGGAGATTGCTGAGTTTTATTTCAACGGTGCCGCGGAACTCGCGGAAGAAGGGGATACCCCTGGAGCCCTGCAGCTGCTCAATATTTCGCTCGAATATAATCCGGAAGATTCAGACACATATTATTTAAAAGCCGAACTGCTTTTACGTGACCAGGAATCCACGGCAGAAGGAATTGAACTGCTCCGCTCGGCCCTGGAATACGGCAATTGGAATACCTATACCGATTGGGAATGCAGGCTTAACTTAGCGGAAGTATATCTGCGGACCCTGCAGTTTACGGCCGGTTTGGATACCCTCCTGGAAATTCCCCCCGAAAACGTCCGGAGCAATCCGTATTATTACTATCTTCTCGCGGCAATGTACCGTGAGCTGGAAAATTATCCTCAATATCGGGAATATTTGTCGGCAGGGAGAGGTTTGCATCCTGATGATCCCCGGCTGCAGCACCTGGCATTTGAAGATAAATTACCCCGGTATGAGGAAAAAGTCTGGTTAGAAGACTGGCAAACCTCCGACAGGGAATATCTCCGCTATTTGCTTGATTATCTTCTTCGATGTGTCAGATATCAAATCACCGATAATGATTTTTTAATCGAAAAGACAAATGAATACCGGCAAAAAAAGGGAGACGATCCCCTTGCTTATTTAGTAGATTTATACACCGGTGCTGACGCGAAAGGTGTCGCGGAAGAGTTCTACTCAAAATATCCGGATGATCTTTTTGCGTTACGAAATATTATGCGTGAATTAAAGAACGAAGAGCAGAAAAAGGACTTCATTACACAGTACCGGGATTATACCGGGCCATTATTATCCGATGAAGATAGGAACGGATATTGGGAAGAGACCCTTACCGTGGAGAATGGAAAGATTCGTGCCTATAAAAAGGATAACGATCAGGACGGAATACCGGAGATTTCAATCCATCTGAACGGGCAGCCTGAGACGGTTGAGCTGCAGGGCGGGGGAGTTCGCTTTACATACCGTCAATATCCTGAAGTTGGTACAATAGTCCTTACACCCGAAAATCCATACGGGATTCCTGTAGCACAGGATAATGAGGTTACATACTTACTTAGACCGGATAGTTTGACCTTTTCGCTCTATCCGGTTTCAGGTCCCGTTCATCAGCTGGAAGATTACATGCGGGAACGAATTATACCGTATATACCGGTAATCGAAGAAAAAGTTCTTATGGAAACTGCATACAGGATTCAAAATAGTTTCTCCGGTTCTCAAACAGTGAACTGGATTTTGGAAGTCGGTAATGGTTCTCCGGTTAAGATGGTGCAGGACACAGCGGGAGACGGAGAATGGGACAGGATCATTCTCTATCAAGCCGGCAATCCCTCCGAGGGAATGAGAGATCCTGACGGTGACGGCATTTTTGAGGTGCTGGAACTTTATTCCGACGGTAAAATTGCTACCGTAATGTATGATGAGGACGGAGACGGAAATCCTGAATATGTAAAACAGTCCCGGCCGAATGACCAGGTGCTGTGGGATTATAATGATGACGGTATTATCGACGACCGTGAAATCATGCTGGGGAGGAACCGGATTCTCCGGGAACTCCAAGGCTTCAACGCAATTATTAACCGGGAATAACCGTTCAGGGAGGATCCGTGAAATTATATTATATTATCCCCTTTGTCATGTTAGCTGCTGTTGCCGGCTGCCGGACTCCGAATGATATCCCGTTAGGATATCCGGTAACAACCAAAGAGTTAATTATTGAAAATTTGGAACAGCTTTCCGACGATGGTGAATACGCGGAGCTTGTCCAATATATCTCCTACCTAAACAGAAGCAGGAATCCGGTGGACCGGACGGTGCTGGAGTCATACTTCGAGAATGGTGTCGAAAATCTGACGAAAATTTTTTATGAGGCTGTTGAGAAGGAGAATTATAAAGACGCCCTTGTGTATTGGCATTCCCTAAAAACCCTGAACAGTAAGCCTGAATCATCTTTCTCGATGGGTGATCTTTATGCCGAAACCGCTCTCAAATATCTTGAAAAGGATAATATTCCGGCATCCATGTCGATCTTACTAGAAATGGATGATCTTGGCGCATTGGACACGGATAAACTCATACGATTCGGACGGGCCGCTTTCGGCATCGGTCATGTTACTGTATTTAATAAAATTGCGGATATTATCAAGGAGAGGGAACCTGAAACCTATCTCCGGTATAAAGATCTGACAATAGAGCAGCCTACACCTGCAGAGTTAATTTCCGGTACCTGTACAATCTGGGTGAACAGGGGAATAAAGATTGAAGGCGGAATAGGATTGCCCGATAGAGTTATCGGAAGCGGATTTTTTATCGATTCCCGGGGGTACCTCATAACGAACTACCATGTAATTGCTTCTGAAGTTGACCCGGAATACGAAGGATATTCGAGATTATATATACGGCTTCCCGGAAAATATGATGAAAAAATCCCAGCTAAAGTAATCGGATATGACCGGCTTTTTGATGTGGCTCTGTTAAAAGTACCCATAGAGCCTCCTTTCATATTTTCGTTTACCGGAAAGAAAGAACTTAAACCGGGAACTGATATTCTGGCTATCGGATCTCCCGTGGGGCTAGATATGACTATCACCTCCGGGATTATTTCTGCCGTCGGAAGAAGATTCCTTCAAATTGGAGACGCACTCCAGGTTGATGTTCCGGTTAATCCCGGTTCAAGCGGAGGACCTCTTGTGACCCGCTCCGGCTTGCTTGTTGGTGTAATTTTCGCCGGGTTACCTCAATTCCAGGGAATTAATTTCGCGATTCCCGGCCATTGGATTAACCGGTTTATTCCCATGATGTACGGAGGAGGCGAGGTATCACATCCCTGGTTCGGAGCGGCGGTACATGAGGAAGATTCCGGTTTGAAAGTCATTTATGTGCAGCGGAACAGCCCTTCCGGTAAAGGCGGACTTCAATTCGGCGACCGCATTATTTCGATAGACGGCAGATCCGTTTCAAAGATACTGGATGCCCAGGAGATAATCATGGATCTTCCCGTAAACTCTCTAAGTCAAATAACATGGGAACGGGAGGGGAAGATCCATAAAGGATATTTCGCATTGGAAGAACGGCCCCACCTTCCGTTGAAGTCTGCTCTGGAGAATGAACTGATTACCAGACTTTTCCCTCCGTTATTCGGATTTTCGGCGGAAAAAACAGGCGGATTTTTAAAAAAAGAATATGTTATAGATGAGATTTTTGATGGAAGCGTGGCGGATGAATCCGGTTTGTCGGAGGGTGATCCTCTGATCCTACGGGAATGGACATATGATGATGAGTTTGAAGCGGTCATTATCCGGCTTTTTGTCAAGAAAAAAGATGCCGGTTTCATGGAAACGGGAATCCAGCTTGCTTCGTATTTAGAGACGGATATATTCCTCTGAAAATTTGCAAACACACCTGCTTTAACCTATAACAATAGTATGGGTAAAAAAAACAAAAAGTATATTTCATCTCAGGAGGATTTGAAGGATGCCTTCGGCTGAATCAATAAAAATTCTCTCTTATGACGGTTCTGTTGGAATAGAGCGGGCGGTGAAAATAAAAAATGACATTATGGAAATGTTTAAAGATCATAAAATTGTAACCGTGAACATGTCCCGGATACAGAAAATTGATCTGTCTTTCATACAGATACTTTACGCGGCCCGGAGAGAAGCCGGGATCAGAAAAAAAGAATTTCACATATCCGGAACGCTCTCTGAATCAGTAAAAGACGCATTTTTGGTCGGGGGATTTTGCAAAGAAGTTGGTGATGACGCGCAGACATTGGAAAAACAGCTTTTTGAATTTTCCCAGCAAAATTCAGGACAGGGCACAAAATGATTGACAAATTTAAAGACACTTTTAAAGAAGAAGCGTACGAACTGCTGAATAAACTCGAGGACTGTCTTTTAGTCGTCGAAGAAAATCCTGATAACAGAGACGAAGTATCAGCTCTTTTCCGGACTATGCACACCATCAAGGGGTCAGCGGCAATGTTCGGGTTCCAGCATATTTCTGATTTCACCCATGAAGTGGAGAGTATTCTGGAGCTTGTACGCGAAGGAAAAATCAAAATCGGCCCGGAGCTTATAGATTTAACATTGAAAGCCCGGGACCATATCAGGAATATGCTTGACCAGGAAGATCCTCCACCGAAGCAGTATATTCAGATCTCGGAATCACTGGAAAATCAGTTCCGGGCACTGGTGGAGTCACGAACAAAACCCGCGCAGAAACGGGGAATAACTGTTCCCCCGGAAGCAGGCATAATCACCGACGAGGAATCAGCCGGTAAACAGGTAAAGGACGAGAAGCCGGTCCGGGAAGATACCCTTCAGGATCCGGTCACCTATCGAATCAGATTTAAACCCGGACCCGATCTGTTCCAAAATGGAACAAATCCGCTCATGCTGTTGGATGAGCTCAGAGATCTTGGTGAGTTTACCTGTGTTTCCTACACCGATTCCATACCGGCTCTGAACGGATTTGATCCGGAGGTGTGTTCGGTTTATTGGGATATAATCTTGACGACAAACAAAAACAAGAACCGGATAAGGGATGTCTTTGTTTTCGTGGAGGATTCGGCACATATAGATATTGACTGCATCGATAATCTTACTACCCTGGACGACGGACGATATAAACGTCTGGGTGATATTCTGGAAGAGCGCGGTGTAATCGATAATGTAACCATCGAACATGCCGCTGCCAGGCAGAAACGGCTGGGTGAGATGCTGGTTGAGGAAGGGGTCAATCCTACCGAAATTGAATCAGCCTTGGAAGAACAGCGGCATGTGGAGAGAGTACGCCAACGGGCCCAGAATGAGCTTGCCTCTTCGTCAATACGGGTAAGCTCGGAAAAGCTTGACGAACTGGTAGATTTAGTCGGTGAACTGGTAACTCTACAGGCCCGGTTCAGCCAGACCTCAAATCAGCTTGGTAACGGAGAAATCACCTCCCTTACCGAGAATCTTGAACGGCTGACATCGGAACTCCGAGACGGCACAATGACACTCCGGATGCTTCCTATTGGAACAACTTTTTCGAAGTTCCGGAGGCTTGTCAGAGATCTCTCCCAGGAATTGGGAAAAGAGGTTGATATTGCGACTTTCGGCGGAGAAACAGAACTTGACAAAACGGTAATTGAAAAGCTCAACGATCCTTTAATCCATATCATCAGAAACTGTATAGATCACGGTATAGAAGATCCGGAAAACCGTAAAAACACTGGTAAAAAAACCGCTGGTACAATCAAGCTTTCCGCAGAACACTCAGGAGCTTCGGTTCTTATTTCCATTGAAGATGACGGTAAAGGATTGGATAAACAGAAAATATTTCAAAAAGCCCTTGACCGGGAAATTGTATCCGAGGGTACCCAGCTGACTGACGAAGAGATATATGAACTTATTTTCGCGCCGGGCTTTTCTACCGCAGCCCAGGTCACGAATGTTTCCGGCCGGGGTGTCGGAATGGATGTTGTTAAACGGGCTATTGAAGGATTGGGCGGCTCAGTATCGGTGGAAAGTGAAACCGGCAAATTCACCCGGATTACCCTAAAGATACCGCTGACGCTGGCAATCATCGAAGGGCTCCTGGTTGAAGTATGCGGAGAGCATTACGTATTTCCCCTCGCGGCCGTTGAAGAATGTATTGAACATCAGGGCAGGGACAAAAGACGGGATGATAAAAATATCCTTTCTAACCGCGGTGAAGTACTGCCGTATATTCGTCTGAGTGACTTATTTAATATTGAAAAAAGAAGTCAGGAAATAGAACAGATTGTTGTGGTGAACTCCAACGGTTCCCGGATCGGATTCGTTGTGGATAATGTTATTGGTGATTATCAAACAGTAATAAAAAATCTCGGGAAAATGTATAAAAATATAAGCGGGATCTCCGGAGCCACAATACTCGGAGACGGTTCGGTGGCTCTTATACTTGATGTTAACAAGCTCGTTACCATTTGCAACCGCAGCGGTGAAGAAGTGCTTCAAGGATAGGTGAATGGAAAAGATTAAAAATAATCCGTCGAAAGAAAAATTCGAAGACAAGGACAGGGAAATATTTCCGTCCTCCTCGACAGTACTGTCGGAAGAACAATTTAAACGGCTGAGTACCTATATTGAAACCGAATTAGGGATCAAGATGCCGCCTGCCAAAAAAATAATGCTTGAATCGAGACTTCAGAAGCGGATTCGGGCTCTGCATTTAACTGCATTCGAAGAATATCTGGATCTGGTTTTTAGCGATGCCGCAACTGAAACAGAGCTGTTCCACATGATTGACGCGGTTACTACAAATAAAACCGATTTTTTCAGAGAACCTGATCATTTCGATTACATGCGTGATGTACTTCTACCCGAACGGTATAACCGCAGCAGCTGGGGGAACAGAAACGGATTACGGGTTTGGTCCACCGCTTCTTCATCAGGAGAAGAACCCTATACAATCGCGATGATACTGCAGGATTTTAAGGAACAGGTCAATAATTTTCGTTACGCTGTATTAGGTACCGATATATCTACCGATATGCTCGAACGGGGAAGAAAAGCGGTTTATACTGAGGAGAGAGTTATCCCTATACCGCAGGCGTATAAAAAACGGTATCTCCTAAGAAACAAGGACCGCTCTTCAAACCTTTACCGGGTAGTCCCGGAACTCAGACGCAGGGTGATGTTTCACCGGCTGAATCTTATGGCTGATGATTTCGGAATAGATGAACGATTCGAAATCATCTTCTGCAGAAACGTCATTATTTATTTCGATCGGCAAAACCAGTCGAAATTGCTGAGAAAACTGTACAATTATCTGATTCCAGGAGGTTATCTCTTTCTCGGTCATTCCGAAACACTCGCGGGAATGGAACTGCCGTTATATTCTGTTGCACCCACAATCTACAGGAAACCGGAATAGGGAGAGATAGAATGAGTAATCAAAACAAGATACAGGTAATGATCGTAGATGATTCCGCTGTAGTGCGGGAAACCATAAAAGATATACTGGCCAGCGACCCGGGAATTGAAGTTGTAACGACTGCTTCCGATCCGATTATCGCGGCAAAAAAACTGCAGTCTTTTGTGCCTGATGTCATAACCCTGGATATAGAAATGCCCCGGATGGACGGGCTCAGTTTTCTCAGGAAGCTGATGAGCCAGCATCCGATTCCGGTTGTTGTCTGTTCGAGCCAGGCTGGTGAAGGATCCATGAACGCGTTAAAAGCTCTTGAGTACGGCGCCGTTGAGATCATCCAGAAACCGAAAGTGGGTACAAAGCAGTTTCTCGAAGAATCGAGAATCAGATTCTGCGACGCCGTTAAAGCGGCGCATTTGGCAAACGTCAAACAGATAAAACACGAGCCGGAATCCTTCCGGGATATCCCTCCGAAGTTGACCGCAGACGCGGTAATCTCTAAACCGCGAATCCAGCATCATATCATCGAAACAACTGAAAAAATTATAGTAGTAGGCGCCTCCACCGGCGGAACGGAAGCGCTGCGTGAATATCTAGAAGCCATGCCGCTGGATGCTCCGGGAATGGTTATCGTACAGCATATGCCGGAAAATTTTACCGCGGCATTCGCGAAACGTCTTGACGGGCTATGCAGGATGACCGTGAAGGAGGCTGAGGATAACGATTCCGTTGTCAGAGGCCGCGCTCTTATCGCCCCCGGGAATAGACACACACTTCTGAAGCGTTCCGGAGCGAGGTATTATGTTGAGGTTAAGGACGGTCCTCTTGTAAGCAGACACAGGCCGTCGGTGGATGTACTGTTCCGCTCGGCAGCCAGGTACGGAGGGAAAAATATCGTCGGAGTCATTATGACGGGTATGGGTGATGACGGCGCGAGAGGAATGGAAGAGATGAAAGAGTCGGGAAGTTTTAATATCGCTCAGGATGAAAAATCCTGTATAGTTTTCGGAATGCCGAATGAAGCGATAAAGCGGAACGCTGTTGATAAAATTGTCCCGCTGGACAGGATAGCTCAGCAGGTGCTCCAGGTATGTAAAGACTGATAATGGAGGCTGTGCCCAGCTCTATAAATTATTTTTTTCTCCATTTGAATTACCGGGGAATACCATTTAAAATAGTATTAGATACAAAAGGAGATTTAAATTGGACCAGCTATCCGCTTCTTCTAAAAAAAAGGTGCTAATTGTTGAAGACGAATCTGTAGTAGCTTTAGATATACGAAGAAGGCTTGAAAGTCTCGGTTATCATGTGGTCGGATGCGCGACATCCGGGAACAGGGCTATTGAGTTCATTAAAAATGAACCGCCCGATGTCATTTTAATGGATATCAAACTGAAAGGCGATATCGATGGTCTCGACACAGCCCGACTGGTCCGGAATCAATGGGATATTCCTGTCGTCTATGTTACCGCATATGCGGACATGGAAACCATTCAACGTGCAAAAATTACCAATTCATTCGGCTACGTTCTAAAACCCTTCCAGGACCGGGAAATATCGGTCGCTGTGGAAATGGCAATCTTCAAGCATCAGATGCAGCAGGAACTGAATGAAGCCAGGATCAGAGCGGAAGCGGCGGACAGGATGAAAAGTGATTTCCTGGCGAACATCAGCCATGAACTTAGGACACCATTGAACAGTATTATCGGAATGGCCGATCTTTCCATCGATATGTGTGAAAACAGCCTGCAACAGGATTACCTGGTCATTCTCCGGAAATCGGCCGGTCTGCTTTTGGACATCATCAATAATATTTTGAGCTTTATTAAGTATAATTCCGACGAGATAGCGGTAGAAAATGTGCGGTACGACTTCTCCGGACTGCTCAGGAAGGTCGCGGATTCGGTCTATACTAAGGCTGTTGAAAAAGGCCTCGACTTTAATATTTGGGAAGAAAATACCGTAAACAGCTCCCTGATCGGTGATGCCCAAAAACTGTGGCAGATTCTTTTTGTTCTGTTGGATAACGCGGTAAAATTTACTCCTGCAGGAAGTATCGAATTCGGAATATCGGTAAAAGAAACGGATCCCGCAACTGCTGAACTTAATTTCATTATTGAAGATACCGGTATCGGAATTCAGGGGGATGATTTAGAAAGAATATTTGAACCTTTTACTCAGGGAGACGGTTCCCGTACAAGAAGGTTCTCCGGTACAGGGATCGGCTTGGCTTTGGCTAAATCTCTGCTTACCCGCCTTATGGGCAGCATCAGGGTTGAATCGGAACAGGGAGCGGGAACCACGTTTTCAATCAAGCTGCCTCAGGGATATTCTGATGAACTGGTAGTTTCGAATCCTCCGATGGTGCCCGCGGGAACCCGTGGAGTTATCATTTCACAGTCTGACCGTCAGCGCGAGATTCTCGAACAATATCTGAAGGACGCAGGATGCACTGCAGTGAGCTGCCGCTCTTTTCCCGAAATACTGGATAAGGTGCCATCACTCATAAAAAATAACTGGGTATGCCTGATGCATGCCGATCAGATTAATAACGGCACATTCCGAGACTTTATCAGTACACGGTCTCCTAAGCTGGATGAATTCATTAAGTCCGCCCGTTTTCTCATAATGACAAAAAGCGGAGAAGGGGACCTGAATGATTATATCGAACGAGGTGTTATTTTTGAACGGCTGAAGCTTCCAATTCTGCGTAAAGATTTGAACGCGGCTATCCTCAGGGTGATGTCCCGGTCAACTGATGAAAAGAAGCAGGCGCTGAGTTTTTCGATCATACGTACCGATAATCCCCTCAGGATTCTCCTGGTGGAGGATAACGCCATCAACCGGCTTGTGAACAGTAAAATGCTCCTCCGAATGGGACACTTCGTATCCGTCGCGGAAAACGGTATTCAGGCGCTGGATATGCTGAAAAAAGAGAAATATGAACTTGTGCTTATGGATATTCAGATGCCTGTCATGGACGGTTATGAAACCACAAAAAAAATTCGAGGGGGGGCTGAAAAAAATATCCCGAGGGATATTCCTATTGTCGCTCTTACCGCGCACGCGTTGGAGGAAGAGGAACAGAAAAGTATGGCGGCCGGGATGAACGGATTTCTCACTAAGCCGTTCACCCCGGAGAATCTGGAAAAGACGCTCATGAAAGCATCAAAAGGCGAACCGGTGTTCAACACAGAGAAACAAAGCCCGGCCGGCAGCGAAGACTTTTACAAAAAACTAGAAAATGCGGAAAATCAAATAAAAGAGGAAGCCTGGAGTGTATTAAAAGGTACGCTTCATGAACTCAAAGTGCTCGGAGCAAACATACCGGATGATAATGGAAGTATACAGGAATATATATTCAGATTTCAGCTTTTAATTAGAAAAAGAAATGCCGAATCGGCAATGGAATTACTGACGAATCTAAAAGAATTGGTGCAGAAAAACAATAATGTTCGGTAATGTTGGAGGATGGGGATGAGATTTTTAATCGTCGAGGATGATTTCGGAAGCAGACGGCTGCTGCAGGCGTTTTTAAAACCTTACGGCGCCTGCGATGTGGTCGTAGACGGCGAGGAGGCTATAGAGGCTTTCCGGCTTGCGTGGGAGGATAACGATCCGTATGACGCCATTTTTCTGGACATCATGATGCCGAAGGTTGACGGGCAGCAGGCGTTAAAAGAGATACGGAATATCGAAGAAAAAATCGGACTAGATTCAGTGGATGAAGTCAAAATTATTATGACAACAGCGTTGGAAGATCCTAAAAATGTTGTGGAGGCATATCATAAAGGCGGCGCGACTTCTTATCTTGTAAAACCGATAGATAAGGAGATGATCCAGAAAGAAATGGCGCGTCTTGGTTTCAAGAAAGCGGAAGCATAGACAGCAATGGAAGGTGAAAAATCCCGCATTTTAATTGTCGAGGATGAACATATTGTTGCTCTTGATATAAAAATGCTTCTGTTAAAATACGGATATGAAGTAGCCGGTATATACTCCGATGCTGAGTCCGCCTTGGCCGCTCTGGAAAAAAATCTCCCTGAATTGGTTTTGATGGATATCAAGCTGCAGGGGGAAATGGACGGCATAGAAGCGACGCAGCAGATCAAGAATAAATATGACATACCCGTCATCCTCCTTACTGCTTTTGCTGATGAAGCCACACTTCAGCGAGCAAAAATAACCGAGCCGTTCGCGTATTTAATCAAACCGTTCGAAGACCGGGAGCTTCGGACCCAAATTGTTATCGCCCTCTATCGGCACCGAATGGAAAAAGAGGTAAAATCCCGGGAAAAATTGTTTTCTACAACCCTGAACAGTATTGGCGATGCAGTTATTCTCCTAGACGAAAATGATGTCGTTCAGTACTACAACCCTGTCGCGGCGAAAATAGCGGCACCGGTGCTGAAAGAAAATCTTACGTTTTTTGAACTTTTCAAATTCGCGGAAAATCCTTTTCCTACCGGTATCATCGGTTTAAAGGAAGCGTCGGTAAGCGCGGTTATCCTTGCCGAGGACAAACAAATACAGGTCGAGATAAGGGTTTCTCCGATCATCAGTGCTGCCGGAGAGCATACCGGAGCGGTAATTGTCATGACGGATATAACTGACCGGCTCCGGGCTCAGCGGGAGCTGCAGGAACGGGAGGAACAGCTTCGGCAATCACAGAAGATGGAAGCAATAGGCAGACTTTCCGGCGGTATTGCCCATGATTTTAATAACCTCCTTACCGTAATAATGGGATATTCCAAGTTGATGCGCGAAAGTATCTCTCACGACACGCTTCCGGATAAAGCGGAAATCGAAAGTGACATTGAAGGTATCCAGAACGCGGCCCTGAAATCGGCTAACTTGACACGGCAGCTTTTGACCTTTAGCCGTCATCAGGTGCTGAGACTTAAAAATCACTCGTTGAATGATATCGTCAAAGACATGCAGCGTATGCTGAGACGCTTAATTACGGAAGAGATTGATATCAAACTTTCTCTACGGGCGGATTACGATAAAGTCTATATCGATCAGGTCCAGATGGAACAGGTAATTATTAATCTTGCCGTTAATGCCAGAGATGCCATGTCTGACGGAGGAACACTGACGATATCAACACAAAATATAAATCTTACAAATCCGATCCAGAGTCCGGAAGGACAGATAGAACCCGGGAACTACGTGGTTATAAGCGTGGAAGACACCGGGCACGGCATAGCCAGGGATAATATTGACCGCATTTTTGATCCTTTTTTTACTACGAAAGACCGGGGGCAGGGTACAGGATTAGGACTTTCTACGGTTTACGGAATTGTAAAGCAGATAAACGGATCGGTTACCGTAGAAAGCATTCCCGGTAAGGGAAGCACCTTTGAGATATATATTCCCGCCGCTCAGGCAGTTAAGGAAGATATTTTCAGCCCCTCCAATGTTCGCACTGACGACCGGGGAACCGGTACAATCCTGCTGGTTGAGGACGATGAAAATCTAAAATCCCTTTTAAGCCGGATTCTCCGTAAGAAGGGATACACCGTACTGGAAACCCAAAACCCCGGAGAAGCACTACTAATCTGTGAAGACTACAAGGACAATATCGATCTCCTTGTTTCAGACATCGTCATGCCCCATCTCAGCGGAGACCGTCTGGCAAAACGGCTTTTAGCCATGCGGAAAAATCTGCATGTACTGCTTATTTCCGGTTATCCGGACAGGTATAAACCGGATAACGGAAGCGAAAATTTCACATTCCTTCAGAAACCATTTGAAATTGATAAGTTCACTGAGATGGTCAAGAAAGTAATCAACAGAATTCCCCCCGAAGTTCCCCCACCTTGATTGAGCCGCTATTTTTCTATATAGTCTATCCATGGGATACAACAAAGAACTCATACGCAATTTTTGCATAATTGCCCATATAGATCATGGTAAGTCGACTCTTGCAGACCGGTTTATCCAGCTTGCCCATATTATTGAAGACAGAAATTTCAAGGACCAAATTCTCGATTCCATGGATATTGAACGGGAACGGGGGATCACAATAAAGAGTCAGGCAATAGTCCTGCCCTACAAATCTGACGACGGGAATGAATACCGGCTGAATTTAGTCGATACACCGGGACACGTAGATTTTTCTTACGAAGTTTCCAGAGCCATTTCCGCTTGTGAAGGCGCCCTTCTTCTCGTTGACGCTTCCCAGGGGGTGGAGGCGCAGACATTATCCAACCTTTTTATGGCAATGGAGCACGACCTGGTCATCATACCGGTCATCAACAAGATTGATTTACCGGGTGCCGATATCGATATGGCTATGCACCAGATCGAAAGCGACCTCGGTCTTGATCCGTTTGAAGCCGTCCATATTTCTGCAAAAAACGGAACCGGAATTCCTGAATTGCTTGAAACAATCGTAAAGCGAATCCCGCCGCCGTCCGGCTCCGCGGAAGACCCCCTGCAGGGACTGATTTTCGATTCCCATTACGATCCGTACCGGGGTGTTATCATTCATGTGCGGATTTTCAGCGGGACCCTTAAGGAGGGCGATGAAGTCCTCTTCTATTCAAATAATGAAGTGTATGAAGTCGAGGAGACGGGAACGTTTCAGATTGCGCTTAAAAAAAGCGGTTCCCTCGCTGCAGGAGACGTTGGATACATTATGGCCGGCATAAAAGATATCTCCGCGGTCAGGATTGGCGAAACGGTTACCCATCGTAGACGGCCCTGTAAAAACCCTCTTCCCGGTTTCCGTGAAGTTAAACCGTTTGTGTTCTCATCAATCTATCCCGTAGACGCGAATGAATACGATGAACTTGCCGACGCTATGAGCAGACTGAAACTCAACGATGCCTCTCTGATTTACGAAAAAGATTCATCCGCCGCGTTAGGATTTGGTTTCCGGTGCGGATTTCTTGGTCTGCTTCATCTGGAAGTCGTGCAGGAACGGCTGGAGCGGGAATTCGATCTGTCTATTGTTCTAACCGCTCCGTCTGTCCGATACAAGATCGAACTTGAAACCGGCGAAGAATTCTATATTGATAATCCGCAGCAGTTTCCCGAAGAAAACCTTATACGCCGGGCAGAGGAACCGTATATCAAGGCCGTGATATTTACTCCCGCCGATTATCTGGGCAATGTGATCGGCCTTTGTCTGGAGAAGCGGGGAGTGCAGAAATCAATGAATTATCTGGACGAAAAAAGGGTGGAAATGGAATATGAGATGCCTCTCGCTGAAGTTCTGTATGACTTTTATGACCGTTTGAAATCGGTAACCAGAGGGTATGCCTCATTTGATTACGAGATCATCGATTACCGGGAGACAAACCTGTCAAAGGTGGATATTCTGGTAAACGGTAAGCCCGTGGATGCACTCTCGCTCCTGGTATTCCGGGAAAACGCGGCCTCACGGGCCCGGCAAGTTTGTAAGAGCCTTCGGGAAGAGATCCCCCGGCATCAGTTTAAAATACCTATTCAGGGTGCAATCGGCAGCCAGATTATCGCGCGTGAGACGATCTCCGCCCTTCGGAAAGATGTTACCGCGAAATGTTACGGCGGTGATATCTCCAGAAAGCGAAAGCTCCTGGAGAAGCAGAAAGAAGGTAAGAAACGGATGAAGATGGTGGGAAACGTGGAACTGCCGCAAAGTGCCTTTCTTTCCGCGCTCAGGTCCGATAACGATTGAGATGTTCGATTCCCTGATGGAGATACCGACTGTAATAAGAGATCGAATAGAGAATTCTTTTAAAGAACGATAGGTCAGGTTTTTCGAGAATACCCGGCTTGTAATCCGGGAAATCCAGGTACAGATAATCACATTCCTCTAAATCTCCGCGGAGATGATTCGGAACCGCATTAGTACCGGTATTGATATGGTGTATTATTTTATCCTTAAGAGCCGCGAGCAGTTTATATTCCCGGCTCAGGAAAAGCCGTGTGTCTTCGAGACGGCAAGAATCGCGGAGTTCTGCTTCCTCCTGCCTTTTTTCATGCTTATCTACTGTGTACTTGAATTCCTCAAAATTTTTTATTCGCGGTATTTGCATCGCGATCCCTTGGGTGCCGATGTCATAAACATTACCGCAGCCTTGAGCCCGCTCTTCGAGTAATTCCGCGTATGATTTCAGTACCGGATCGGTAACCACAGGCAGATTATCCTTCCCCGGAATTTGTTCCGCGTCCTCTCTGAGCGGCAGCCATTCCATCGGGGTCAGTCTTCCGGAAGCCTTCATGCGCAGCAGGTGGGTATATGTGCCCCGGGAATGGGTCTTACCGGGTCGGTAGGAAAAATCAAATCCTCCCAAAAAGATGGGGCCGTTTTGCCTGAGCCGATGGGCCAATTCCAGAGCAGTCACTCCTACAGAACCGAGGGGCGGAAGACTGTCCCGGATGAGTCCGTATTCACGGCATCTTTTTAGAAATTGATTTCCTGCGAATATCGTTGAAAAAAAGGACCATGTGATTCCGGGCAGGATTCGGAAAATATTTGGATAGGATGATACATCGCCGTATAGATGGAATGATGCTTGTTTCGAACTTATAAAATCTTGAAGATTTGCCGCTTGAGCTTCCAGGGCGCAGACAAAATCCGGAAAGATATTTTTTGCCAATAGCGCCGGAAGGGCGGTGTCTACCGCCAAAACCGTCACTCTTTCCCTTACCTTTATAACCCATTCCATGCACTTTTCAAGAGATTCACCCGCGCCGAAAACAACAATAGGCCTTTTTATTCCTTTGGTTATTTCCTTGACGTTCATGCTGTTCAGAGCAAGATTTAAAATTGAATTTTTAATCCAGTGACGGAACATGTGGATGATGGTGATACGGTTACGCCAGTATCTGCGGAGCTCTTCCCGGAGTTTGGCCTCGAGGCTTCGGTAGAATTCCGGGTGGATCCGGTATCCCCCGGATATTCTAAGCATCTGTATCTTCCGGTATTTATGATACGGAATTTCCGATAGATATTCTTGCGCGGAGACAGCATTTGGCAGAAAAATAGCCGGATACTTTTTCATATCCTGCTCCGCGTAAAGTTTGAACAATTCGGAATCATGTTCGATCAAAATGATATCCACATTATCACCCGCTTTTCGGTGAAGGGCTTCTACGCCGTATCCGAGAAGGGGAGAGGGAATGACATACAGCGTCTCGGCAGAAAAAATCCCGGCCTTAACGCGCCGGGATACTCCGTCTATAGGATTTTCGCTGTAAAGTTTTTTTCCGCAGTATTCTACTTGTTTTCCGCATCCGGTGTCATAGACACGGATGGAATTGTTTCTCATGAATCCCGCTGCATTATATACCTGGTGAACATCTCATCGAAATTGTCTTCGATTTTTTCTTCATCCAGCAGTGACCGTTCAAGTCCTTCCGAGATGAACTGCCGTGCTATGTAGGAAAAGTTCTCGGATAAAAATTCCACAGACGTTTCTGCCGCATCAATCTCTTCGATAAATCTAAACACTACAACATTATCCGTCAGGACGATCGGATCGGACATCTGGGAAGGTTCCAGGGAGAACAGTTCAATAAAGAAATCTTCCCGGGATAGACTGTCCTGAAATATACCTGTCTCGGATTGCGGAGTGTTCAGGAACTGCAGACCTCCGTAGTTGATCGGAAAGAATCCTGTCCGGGCGATTTGCTTCTGGGCACCCCCGGCAGCTTCAGAAAAGCTGTTAAGGGCGGCCCGTTCCCGAAACCGTTCAGCTTGAGTAACCAGATAATCTTCTATGATACCGCGTTCGTAGGTGGTCATATAATTTCTTACCGTCTGAACCGTTTCTGAATCCTCAAAATCAGCTTCTTCCATCGGCTCATCTATCCGGTATATAACCCATCCGTAATTTGTTTCCAGAACTTCGGTAATTGTTCCCGCTTCCGCGTCAGTCAAAGCGTTCAGTGTGTCTTCTTCCGGGAAATCACGCTGAAGGTCGTAAAAATACTGCCAGCCCATATCACCGCTCAAATCAGCAAATATATCCTGAGAATAAGTCTGAGCCAAATCCTCGAAACTTGCGGTTTGATTAATAAGCTGATTTCTTACTTCTTCCGCTTCATTCTCGTTCGAAGTTATTGTAATTGATGACAAGTTGATCCTTCTGAACAGTTCGCTGTTGGCCTGTCCGAACTTAACAACTTCGTCTTGAGGATAATCGTCGTATGAGTAACTGATATACTGGAAATTCCGCTGAGGACCACCGAGTACTGGAACAAATTCACTTTCTTGTTCGCTGTGAAATACATTATATATGTAATCATTTACATACTGCTGCTGGGTAAATGTCTCCCGATAGTACGCTCTGAGCTGATATTTTTCTCCTGATGACATTGCCTGATATCGGTCTTCGCTGAATGTACCGTTCTCCCAAAACCCGGGATACCGCGCAAGGAGTTTGTCTACTGTTTTGTCAGAAACGGACATTCCGCTTTTCCGGGCGTCATACATGACCGCTTCATGGAAAAGAGTATTATTAAAAGCACCCCTCCAGATTTGATAGAGGAGGGAGTTGATATTTTCGGTTTCACTGTCCTCTTTTGCCTGTTCCGCGAGCATTTCCCGCTGCCGGGCGAAGTAGTTTCCGGGTTCATATTCTATGGGTATGTTCCGGTAATACCCGAAAACAAAATCCTGCCGGTTTTCCGCCGTCCTTGCGATGATAGGTCCGCCGATAAACGTGATTACCACGATAATCAAAACCAAAAAACTGAAAATGTAAAGGAGCGGACGTTTGTGAAAAGCCTTTTTTTCTTTTTTTTCATTACCCGAATGGGGAAAATTTATTTCTTTCGCCATTTTTATTCCTCGAAAAGATATAGGTTACTAACAAATTATGCTGTGAAATGAACTTAACACGGTCTACCGCAGTATGTCAATGAACACATTTGAACCGCGTATTTTGAGTATTACAACGAGAGAGCTTGACTATTTAACTTGACTATTTAAAAAATTCAAATATCTTATTCTTTAAAGGAGGATTTATGTTAGAAGATGGTATCAGAATGCCCTTATTGGGAGAATCTTTTCCTCAGTTGGGGAAAGTCAACACAACTCATGGTCCAATTGAAATTCCAGAAGATTTGAGTGGAAGCTGGTTTGTCCTTTTCAGTCATCCTGCCGACTTTACCCCGGTGTGCACAACTGAATTTGTTTCTTTTCAGAAGCATATCGATGAGTTCAACAGTTTGAACTGTAAACTGATTGGGATGTCTGTCGACCAGGTTTTTTCACATATTAAATGGGTAGAGTGGATAAAAGAGAACCTTAATGAAGAGATTTCTTTTCCAATCGTCGCTGCTAACGATTCAATTGCGGCTACACTCGGTATGCTTCATCCGGGAAAGGGTTCCAACACAGTCCGCGCTGTTTTCGTGGTTGATCCCGACAGCAGAGTCCGCATCATCCTGTACTACCCCCAGGAAATCGGAAGAAACATCAGCGAAATCGTACGATCGGTAAAAGCGCTCCAATTATCAGATAAGCAGGGAGCCATGCCGGCTAACTGGCCCGAAAATGAATTGATCAAGGACCGGGTAATTGTACCGCCCGCTACTGATATAAAAAGTGCCGGCAAACGGAAGGAAGATTACGATTGTTACGACTGGTGGTTCTGCCATAAACCTTTAGAAAAATAGATATTGACCGGTTATCACCGATTCTCGGGATAACCGGTTGACACGAATTAAAAAGTTTCATATATTTCTATTCGAATTTGGGGGCGTAGCGAAGCTGGTTATCGCGCCGGCCTGTCAAGCCGGAGACCGCGGGTTCAATCCCCGTCGCTCCCGATACCTATGCAAG
>CAYLLE010000018.1:0-43668 GCA_964384485.1 uncultured Spirochaetales bacterium
ATTTTTTTTCGCGGAAAAACGGCAATTTCCGGTGATCCCGATTTATGTAATTGCTAGTAATAAAACACTTTATAAATTTTAATGCGAATGTGATCACCGGGTATTGCTGAGTAAGCCGGGAGCGTCTTGAATCTTCTTCCTGTATATGTAATAAATAACAAGGAGATAAACTATGCACGATGAGTGGAGAAAAATTAAACCAAAACAATGGACCGAAAATGTTTTCCGTGCCATCGGTGAAGAATGGGTATTGATTACCGCAGGCAATACGTCTGAATTCAACACAATGACGGCAAGCTGGGGTACTCTCGGTATTCTATGGAGCAGACCCGTTGTGATATGTTTTGTCCGGCCCACCCGTTATACCTTCAATTTTATGGAGAAATCCGAAACCTTTTCAGTTTCATTTTTTGATGAAAAGCATAAGGATATTCTCAATTACTGCGGCACCCATTCCGGACGTGACGTTAACAAGCCAGCTGAAACCGGCCTGGTACCGGAGAAATTCGAATTACAAGAAGGCGGCGAAGCCATAGGATTTTCTCAATCCAGATTAATTATATGCTGCAGGAAACTCTATTCACAAGAAATGAAGGAAGAAAATTTTATCGATAAAAGCTTAGTAGAAGATATCTATTCAAAAAAGGATTTCCACAAAGTATATGTAGGTGAAATTGATTCCTGTTTCACGAAGGAATGAAGGATCAGCCCAAATACATTAACCAAGTAATTACAGACATTGATTGCCGGTTTGTTTTTCCTTCCGAAGTAACCGCGGCATCCTGGCGCAGAACAATACTTACCCGGCACAGTACCCGCGCGGTAAGGTCCGACCGCTTCATATCATGGGATAAATTTAAAGAACTGCTTTTCCGTACGCGAAGGGATAAGCGGCCCATAAACAATATTCAGCGGCAGCTGTTCGCGGAACAGCTGCTTACGGAAAATTCTAAAGAACCATTTTTATCGTACATAATCAGTAAAGACGCCGCGCCTTTTTCCGGTTCATTTACCCAATATCTGACAAGGCTGCTGCCGGTTGTGCACCGCGTAATTTCCCATGGTAAATTTCCGGCTGTTCTTCCTGCTGATCTTCAGCAGGATCTTAACCGGATTGAACAACGCTACAGCACTTTTCTCGAAAGCATCCGGGCTTTTGAACCTTCCCGAGAAAAACCGGACACAGCTTCCCTGACCGGCAGGTGGAAAATAGTTTTCCCGGAACTTATTACTGATTTTACCGAATTCGCGCCGGTGCTTAAAAGAAGTCCCCTTATAGAATACATTCCGGCTCCAAAACCGGAACGGTATCCTTCCATTACCGTATTCAGGAATTCATTCCAGGAATACCGGTTTTTGTTTAGAAGGATAGAGGAGCTTATCAACCGCGGGATTCATCCGGCCGACATAAGCGTGAGCGCCGGGGATATGGATACAGCGAAACCGGCAATACAGGAACTGGCGCTACTCAACGACATTGGTGTAACTTTCAGGTCCGGAGACCCCCTGGGTTCATCACTTCCGGGGAGAATGTTTACCATGATTTCACAGGTGCTCTCCGGCAATTTTCATCTTGACTCTCTAAAAAACCTGCTGCTCAATCAGGGGATTCCTTGGATAGATTCTGAAGGAAATCGGTCCATCATCACCCGGCTGCTTAAATCCGGATATATTAAAGCACCGCCCGGGGGGTTCCGGCCGGGAAACTGGAATATCATAAAAGATCTGGAAGCCGTCAAAAACGCCTCGGGATTTTCGGAATTAAGAAAAAGTATCTACCGGTTTATAAACCGGCACATCGACTCGGACATGTGGGATCCTGAGAGTTTGCATACGCTGCAGTCCATAATGGATACCCTGAACGATCTGGTTCTTGTCGAGCTTGATAACAATCTAACCTCAGAATCTCCCCTCGCCATGATGCTGAACATTTTATCCGCTAAAAGATATGTGCCCAAAACTGACGCGGAGCTGATCCCTTTTTATGCCTATCGGCCGGCCGCGGGTATTTATCCGGAATTTCATTTTGTTACGGGCTGTTCTGAATCTGCTTCTCGAGTTTTGGCTAACCCGTTCTCCTTCCTCCGCGAAGATCTCAGCCAATCCATGGGATTTGAAGGGAACGATTTATCTAATCATTATCTGAGCGTTTACGCCGGTTCCGGGAAAGAGGTCCGGTTCAGTTATTCCGCGGAAGGATTCTCCGGGCCCCAGCTGGCACCGCCTGTTCTCTTGGAGAAGGGAGAAGTTAAGGAACCCGAACCGGAGGATATCGAAACTCTTTACCTCACCGACAGTTATTTTGGAGAACAGTCAGTCTGGTATCACCGGAATATGGAAAATGATTTTACTCTGAAGCTTCTTCAGTATTCCGGAGCAAACAAGGCCTTTCTGACATCTCTGAATGCTAAAACTGCTGATTATACCGCGGAGACCGTTACGGACGGCAATATGAAACAACGGGTTCTTTCAATGAACCAAAACCAAGAAGACCGGCTGTCTGAGTATTCATCAACTAAAATAGAAACCTTTACCCAATGTCCATTCCGCTTCCTGTTGATACATCTCCTAGGCATTGCCGCAGACGAATACGCCCTAAAACTTGATTCTCCGCTAGATTTTGGCTCGCTGTACCACGAGATCGCTGCCAGACTCTTCTCCCGGTCTTTATCGGAAAAAAATACTAAAGCTGTCATACATGAAGTGATTTCCGAAAATACGACAATTTCTCCCCAGGTTTTGAATGCTCTTCTCCCGCAGATCGAAAAAGAAATTCATCTCCTGGCAACACAGCATCAGAATTTGTACGGCAGCCATGAATCCGCGGGCAGGGAAAAAAGTTTTTCGATGACTGTTCCGGATAAATTCAGGATAACCGGAAGAATAGACCACCTGCTGCTGAATAAAGAAACAAATAATTATACGGTATTAGACTACAAATTGAAAAACGTCCCTGCAAAAGGTGATATCCTAGGCTCCAAGCGCTCAGAGCCTTGTTCATTCCAGCTGCCTCTTTATATGGCCCTCATTGAAGATGCCGGTTTACCCGCCGGCGAAGCCGCTTACTACAGTTTCAAAAAGGGGAAATTCACCCATCTGTTAGCGGAAAAGACGAAAAGCTGGATAAACCATGAAGAAAAAAACGGTCTGATACAAGCAGCGCTCGAAAAAGTTGAACTCGTTCATAAAAAAATACATGAAGGCGATTTACGGTGTCCCGATCCGGTTACAGGCTGTGAAACAGGCTGTGATCTGCGGAATATATGCCGGAAAAGGTATTCGACAACATGAAGTTTAAAGCTGATGATGACCAGCAAAAAGCAATATCCCAGAACCGGAACTGTATCGTAACCGCCGGAGCAGGTTCCGGGAAAACAACGATACTGGCTCACCGGTTTCTCCGTCTCATAAAGGAGGGGAAAGCGGAAATTGACACAATCCTAACCCTGACTTTCACCCGGAAAGCAGCCGCCGAAATGTATGACCGCATCTACCGCCTGCTCATATCGGAATCCCGTACCAACCGGCACGCCGGAGCCGCCGCGGCCCAATTCAACAAGGCCCAAATTTCAACCTTAGACAGCTTCTGCTCTCAGATAGTCCGTGAAAAATCCGGCGCCTACGGCATCTCTCCCGATTTTGCCGCAGACGAAGAAAGGATTGAAAAACTGATAAGGGAGACCGCCCTGGATTTCGCGGTCGAATACTCCGGTAACCCCGCACTGCAGGAATTCGCAGGATCAAACGGATTTACCCGAATCATAGAGGACTGCTTAGTACCTATGGGACTTGAATACTTCCTAATCGCGCGGAAGCTTAACATGGAAGAAATGTGGCGGCGTCAAAAAGTCTTTCTCCGGGAGGAGATGCGAAAGATTAGGGAGAAGATGAAAAACGGCCGAGCCTCTATTCTTGAAACAGAGTGCCGGGGGAAATTCCACGCTGACTGTAAAGAATGCTTCAGCATTCTTCCGGGGGAGGAAAACGAAAGTGACTGGAACCGTTTTATAGAGGAAATATTCACCGTTCGAATTCCCGGAGGAAAACGGACACCTGAACTGCTCAGTCTCGTAGAAATGTTTAAAGATCTGCGAGAGGAGGCCAAACTTTATTTAAAGATCACCGCAACCCTTGAACAGGAACCGCTTATTGTCCAGTTTAATGATCTGATTAACCGGTATCAGGACCGGGTTATTAAAAGGAAGATAGAAAATTCCTTATTATCGTTCCAAGACGTGGTTGTACTTGCCATTGACATCCTCAGACGATTTCCTCCACAGCGGCAGTATTATTGCTCCAGATATACTCATATAATGATTGACGAGTTTCAGGATAATAATGAACTGCAGCGGGATCTGCTCTTTCTCCTTTCAGCAGAAAATAACTACTCTGAAGACCGAATACCATTACCCCGGGAACTAAATCAAAATAAACTGTTTTTTGTAGGTGATGAAAAGCAGTCCATCTACCGGTTTCGGGGAGCTGATGTTTCGGTCTTCAAAGCCCTGGCGGATGAAATCACAGCCGCCGGAGGAGACCACCTTGTTTTAACACGAAATTACCGGAGTCGCTCGGGACTTATCCGTTTTTATAACCGGATCTTCCAATCGGTCATGGCTCCGGGTACCGAAAATTACGAAGCTGTTTTTACCCCCATGGCAGCAGGCATTGAGGAAGAGGAGAAGGAGCCGACAGTACAGGTATTTTACAAACCGATATTAGACACATCAGAAACAGCGGAAGATTACTTGGACAGCACCGAATGCGAGGCATATTTTATATCTGAATTTATCCGGAACAGTGTCGAAAACGGAAGCCTTCACCTAAAAGAAAGGCCGGTCGAATACCGTGATTTCGCGATACTGCTGCGTTCCATGGGTAACCAAATCATCTACGAACGGTTTCTTCGGCATGCCGGGATTCCCTACACAGTACAGAACGCCCGGAGTCTGTTCCAGGAGGCACCGGTTAACGACATATACAATTTCCTCGAGCTGTGTGTGTATCCTGAAGACCGTTCCGCGTATGCCGCTGTTCTTCGATCACCCTTTGTAAATATTTCTGATGACGCAATGATCACACTCATCACCTCAGGAAATCCTTTATTCTCTCATGCCGGAATCGGGCATATTTCCGCGGAGGACCGTGAAAAAATCAGCCTTGCGTCCGAGATGTATGAGCAAATCCGAAGCCTTATTGATATTAAAACTCCGGGAGAAATTATATTTGATTTATGGTACCGGTGGGGGTACCGGTATTCTCTTCTTCAGGAACCGAAATTTCATCCTTACCTTGAATACTACCGGTTCCTGAAAACATATGCCGATCAGACATCGGAACTGTCAATGGCAGGATTTTTGGACAGGATCCGGGAGCGCCTCGGCACATACGGTAAGTCGGATGAAATAACCGTTACTCCGGAAATCGTGACCGGTGTTCAGATTATGAGTATTCATGCCTCAAAAGGTTTAGAGTTTCCCGTGGTGATCGCGTCCGATCTCGGCAATACGGGGCGGAAAAACACCGAAGGTTCTAATCCGTACTATTTTTCCGAGAGATTCGGTCTTTCCTTTAACTTTTTTAACCCCATCGAATCAGGTAAAAAATATAACGTTTTTTATGAATGGAGCAAAGATGAAGAAGAATTGAAGCAGGAGGCCGAACTTAAACGGCTCCTCTATGTAGCGGCGACCCGGGCTCAATCCCATCTTATACTATCCGGCACCGAAAAAAAGAATACCGGAGGGATTTCCAATCTGCACCTCCTTAAAAAAGGGTTCGGCTTAGAAAAAGCGGAACAGCTTAATCCGTCCGACATCGGAATAAAGGAAGCGGCATTTACCGAAATACCCGACGTTCCCCGGAGTGCTCTGTTCCGTACCGGCCGCGGCAGGGCCGGAAATATTGAATCGTTCAGGAAGCTGTATTTACTAAAACCGGAACCGCTCACATTCCCAAAACGGCAGTATTCCGCCACAGAATTAAACGCATTATGGCAGGAAAAAATCTTCGAGGGAAAAGCTGAGCAGGGGGTAGATTTACCGGAGCTCCCCTTTGACCGTTCCGCATCGGATGACCAGGTACAGAATACGATCGGAAGCATAATTCATCTTGTTCTAGAACGGTCCATCGTGAACGGATCACCGATACTGTTAACCCCGTCCGATCTCCCTTCCGATTTGCGAAATAATATCAATGCCGAAATGTTTGATGTAGTATCCCGTACCGCCTCAGAAATCACCTCACGGTTCTTTTCCGGTAAGTTAGGCTCGGAAATATTAACCGCGGCATGGAAAGAACCGGAACTGATGTTTACTTACCGTCTTGAAAATAAGGAACGGTACATTACCGGCATCATGGATCTTGTGTTTCAAAAAGACGGCGTAATAACACTTCTGGATTTTAAAACAGATAAACAAATGAGGCCGGAGGAGTACTACCTTCAGCTTGGAATCTACCGGCAGGCGGCAGCGGAAATTTTTCCGGATGCGGGCGGTACAGGAGCGAATATAAGGACGTTCATTATCTACCTAAGGAAGCCGGATCCGGTATCTGTACCCTTTGATCCCGATATCGAAGATAAAATTCTTCCGCTCATTGAACTCATTGAATAATCACATAAGCTTCTGTATAACCGCCTCCGCGGAAGGATGGAAAAGTCCCGACTCAGGATGACGGAAAAAAGGCAGAAGCATATTTTTGGCTGCTTCCGGAAGGGTTTCCCACAGCTCTTCTCTCTCGGTGTCATCCATTTTCATCAGCTCGGCCGACAGCACCCGGAGCAGGCTGTTTACCATTCCGGCAGTTTTCATCGGAGTCTTTTTATCTAAAGAAAAACGGTAGTCTTCGTTAACGGCGGAAAAAATTATATCCCGCAGAATTCCGTTCCACTTACGCAGGCTTTCAGGCGATTCAGCTTCACGGAGAATATCTTTTATCCGTTTCCGGAAATCCGGCATAATGTAATTATCCATCATATCCGGATTGAATGTCTCTTTCCGAATAATTTCCGATTCATACCGGAACCGTTCCGCGAGATTTCGGAGCCACTCAAAATAAGAAGCGATAACACCCCCGCTGTTAGCAAGAAAATCATACAGCACCAGAACGCCTTTCTCATGCAGAATCTTTTCCGCTTTCGTGGTATTCGGTCCGTTACTTCCGCAGGCTTCAATCTTCGCTTGAATATCACCGGCGTTGGAAGCCGTGACGGCATTCTCCAATGCGGCGGGAATTAGAATATCACAGGGATATACCAGGACATCTGATCCTTCTTTAGCTCCCGCTATTTTATTCTTAACATTCTTCTCACATCCGAAAGCCGTACCGTTTGTTTTTACCTGAGAGAGAATTTCGTCAGGATCAAGGTTGTCGCCGATAACAGCACCTTCCTTATCAGCAACGGCGACAATGTTGACTCCGTACCGGGACAGTTCCTTGATAACGGAACCGCCTACTTTACCGCTTCCCTGAACTATTACTTTCCTTCCTTTAAGCAGCTTCGGGAGTATACCAGTATCCAGCTCCTGCCATTCATCAGAAGTAATGTATTCCTCACCGGGACGTTCGCGGAACGTTTCTTCCGTCATAAGGGTAACTTTTTTCAGCAGCTTTTTTTCATTCCCGCTGATTCCAGCGGATACTTCCCATTTACCGTCGAGATAAAGATTGATGACTCCAGCCAGGATGGTAAAGCATAAACCCCGGCCGGTCGCGCCGTTCCGCACGGCGACTCCCATACGGGGTTTCCCCGTAATTTGGGCGGCGGTAACAAGCTCAAGATATTTTTCGTTCATAGAAAGCGCCTGGAGTACTTCCTCATCCCGGTAGTCTATATCAAAATGCTCAGATAATATTTTTCTTACTACTTCCAGAGGAATAACTTTGTTTCCCATAAATGCCACACCCTGCTTGAGTCCATACGCGATAAGCGCGAGATCACGCAGCGCAGACTTGAAGCCTTCAAACATGTGGCCTATTTCTACGGGCCCGCAGCCCACATCCCCTGCCGGTACATCACGGGAAGGTCCGGTAACAAGAAAGAGGGACCGTCCAAAGTTGGTCAGGGTATCGAAGAAATCTGTTTCACTTCCCCGGAAATCGGAAGGATTTATTTTAAGCCCCCCCTTACTGCCTCCGAAAAGTATCTTCGCCCGGGCGCATTTCCATGTCATCATAAAGGAGAGCGCGGAGACTTCTGAAAATTCCACGATGTTGTCTATCCGCAGCCCGCCCTTGTTGGTTCCTCTGGCGGAATTATGTTTTGTCCGGTAGCCTTCGGTATGGGTGAAATGACCCTTAAATATTTTCCTTACCCAAAATTCATCGAACGACTCAAAACCAAGAAGCCGGCTCATGACGGCGCTGTTCCCGGAAAGTCCGGCAAACTCCAAAGCGGTCATAAAGTCGCTGATAGCATTTAGGAGGTATGAGCCGTATTCCTTTTGTGCTTTAGTATCGGAATTCGCATGAATAAGCTCTTTTAATTCATCATGGACCAGTTCTATTCCCGACGGCGAAGAACTTATTTTTCTGATTATTGTTTCGAGCCGGCCTTCCAGACTTTCTTCTTCGCTAAAGCTGCCGGAACGGACTAAATCCTTCATTGTAAGTACATCATTTTTTACCTGCTCAAAGTTTATCTCTTCTATAAGATAAACCGTAAGCAGCCCAACAGCAGATTCGCGGTTTTCCGTTTCGAAGGTATCAAAGTATGATCTGTTTATATTGATAAGTCTGTCACGGAAAATCCCAATAATTTTTTGCACAAATTTTTTATCCGGATTCCGGATCCCGATATAAAACCGGTATTCATTCGGAAACAGCTTCTCGTTTTCATCATCTATTTCACTTTCCGTATCCTCGTACCCCACCACAATGCCTTTTTCTGAAGTCATTACTTTTTCAAAAATCCGCTGATGCCTCACGATTCTTCTGGGATATGTAAAACTGTTCAGCTCTTCATTCAGATAATTCTTCGGCAGACTTTCCAGGAATTCTTTCGTATGCTTAAATCCTGCCTTCTCGGCGAAAAGTACAAGTTCCTGTTTAAGCTCTTCCACTTCCAGCAGTTCCTGCTCCGAGAGGTAAAATCTGCTTCTTCCGCGCCGTTCAATTGTGACAATGCGGATTCCGGAACGGGTGTTTACCGAATCGAACGCAACGATTCCCTGTCCGGCGTTTTCATCGATAATTTTGGCAAGCTTCCCCGGGAAATTCCGGCCTACATTCACAAAGTAGGTAATAGCTTTGCCGTCATCACTCACCTGTTCCAGATATTCGGTTCGGGCTGTAAGGAGCTGTGTGGTAATAAAAATATGGGAAGCAATTTCACCCGGCGAATTGGAATGGAAGTACCAGTTCGGCAGAAAATTATCGGCAAAATAGTTTTCAGCAACCTTAACAGCCCGGTTCGTGTCCATCATATATGACGATTCCAGGATATCAAGAACAGCTCGTTTCAGCTCATGCAAGCGGGATTTTCTCCGCTGAAGATACGTCTTGATATAGAGATAGTTCTTCATAATAACCTCAATTTACCCCTTGTAGGCGAGTTTTCCCCGCACCCACGTGGATTTTACATTCATATTTTTATCGAGAAGTACGAGATCGGCATCAAAATCCTGAGCGATCTTTCCTTTCCGTTCCGCTCCGGCGACTGCCGCAGGATTGGAAGATACCATGGCTGAAACCTGGGGTAAAGATAGACCCAGCAGCTTAATACCATTAATCAAGGCCATATTCATTGTAAGCCCGCTGCCTGCCAAACCTCCGGGCCACGGAGAGTTTTCCGTACCCCTGGCCGGCCCGCCGGGATAAAATATTTCTATTTCACTGTTGTTTATCCCTTTGTATCTGCCGGGCGGCATCCCTGCTCCCAAATTGGAATCGGTAATCAGGCTTACTCCCCCTAATCCTTTACACGCCAGTGCAGCTTTCACGGCGGATGGATGAACATGTTCTCCGTCCAGAATAAAATCAACGGTAACTCTGGGATCGGCAAGAATAACCTCCACAGCACCGGCAGGCCGGACACCCTCGTCTTTTGGTTCGGGCGGGTAAAAAACATCATAAAAGTGGGTCGCGTGGCTTGCTCCCATATCCACAGCAGCCTGGGTTTCTTCAGGTCCTGCCGCCGTATGGGTAATAAAAACCTTTCCGCCTAACTCAACAATTCGGGAAACGATTTCCGGAGCATTATCTATTTCAGGAGCCACCGCCAAAACCAGGAGTGTATCTCCCGCGGCATCAAGAAGTTTTTCCGCCCGGACGAGAGACTTCGGATTAAGTGCTTCCGGAGTTATCGCTCCATTTAAGGCGACAAACGGTCCCTCCATAAAGAAACCAAGAATATCGGTAAGTCCGCCGTTTTTAGAAGCACCATTGATAAGATTCCTGAGGTATTCCGAATCATCTCCCTCTTTTTTCGGTAAAACTGTAGGTAAAAATGACGTCACCCCGAATTTCGGCAGGAGAGAGCGGAGACCGTCCAGATGGTCTAACCCGAAGTCAAGCAGATATTGACCGGCTCCATGAATATGAAGATCGATAAATCCGGGAAGAAGAAAACCTCCGTTTCCGTCGACGGTTTCACCGGTATCGGGCAGCTCTGCTTCCGGGACAATTCTATTAATCGACCCGTCCTTTATATGGACACCCATACCGGTTGTAATGTTATCCGAATCAGCTTTGATTAGCTGAATATTTTTAATGTAAGACTCCAGCATAATGCCCTTTCTTTAATCCTGTTCCACACCCAGGATTTTGATGAAAAAATTTTTAAGCTCAGGATAAGTGTTCACCGGCTGAATCTCAGAGTACTGCCGGTGGATAGAATCGGGAGCTTTAAAAAAAACCTTATGATCGGCAGCCATCAGCATCGGGACATCATTGTACGAATCCCCTACCGCTATAGTCTCAAAACCCATATCCTTAAACCCCAAAACAGCATTGTATTTTCCGTTCCGGTGACGGAGACGAAAATCGGTAATCATACCATCCCGTCCGATAAACAGCTCATTACAGAAAAGAGTCGGCCAATTTAATTTTTCCAGAAATGCCGGAGAAAATTGGATAAATGTGTCTGATAAGAGGACAGTCTGCACGTTTTTGCGGAGCCATGAAAGGAATTCAACTGCTCCCGGATAGGGTTCAATTTTGTCTGCCACGGTTTGTAAAAGTTTGAGACCTATTCCGGCCTCTTTTAAAACCCGTATCCGCATATACATGAGTTCATTGTAATTACTTACATCACGGGTCGTTTTTTCCAAATCTTTGATGCCTGTTTCCTTAGCAACGGCAATCCAGATTTCAGGAATCAAAACCCCTTCCAAATCCAAACAAGCAAGATGCATCCCTTTCCTCAAATCAACTTATACCATACTTATGAATCCCTTCTCAAGACCGGGGGGTGATTAATTCTGATCTTACGGTTATGACACGGAAGCATATTATGTGTTATCTTTGCGGTAGATTAACGGAGGGAAAACATGAAGAAAGTAGCTTTATTTGCCTTTAACGGTGACCCTATGTGTTTTATACATGTTCTACTGAATAGTATCGAGATGAGGGAAAAAGGATTTAATGTTGCTCTTGTGATAGAAGGCAGCGCTACCGGTTTAATTAAAGAGATGAACACGGAAGGACACAGGCTCCACAGCCTATATCAACGGGTCAAGGAGAGCGGTATAATAGACTGTGTCTGCCGCGCCTGCGCGCAGCAAACCGGCTCTCTGGAGGCAGCGGAACAACAGGAATTACCCCTTTGTACAGAGATGCACGGTCATCCCTCTATGGCCAGCTACCTAAGTGAAGGATATGAAATCATTTCTTTTTAGTGTATAGAAAACCCGGACCTGTTTTCTTCGATAAGCATTTCTCGCAGCCGGATTCCGTTTTTTACGGCCTTTCCTTTGTAATGATTATTGAAGGTGATGATCAAAAGGCGGGTGTCGTCTGCCATTGACCATATTAAATCTATGATTCTTTTCAGCTCTTCATCTGTGTAAAGGTAGTCGTATCTGGTTGTATTGGTTCCGTCCCACCAATTTTCCCGATTTCTGCCGTGGAGACGGAAATAACCGGCGGCCGAAGTTACCATCGGTTCTGGTTTCGGGAGTTTCGAAAGAGAAGGTAAATCGGTCACCACACAGCCGATTTTCTTCTCTTTCATTTCCCTATATACCTGCTCCCGCTGCCATTCGATGTTGCGGAATTCAAGGAAAACCGGAATATCACCCATCTTCTCTACAAGCTTTGCCAGATATATTCGGTTTTTATCGATATAGTGAAAACGGAAAGGGAATTGGACTAAAACCCCGGCGAGCATACCCCGGTCCTCAAGAGGTTTAATTCCCGTGATAAAGGCTTCAGTATGGTGTTCCCAGTTTTCATCTATTTTATGTGTCATGGACTGATGGGCTTTTATCGTAAAAAGAAAACCATCCGGAGCTTTATCGCATATACGCTCAATCGCGGAATACGAGGGCATAGCATAGTATGAAAAATTCAGTTCTGTCAGAGAAAAGATAGATGCGTAATGTTCGAAAAAATCGGCTGATTTGGTTCCCACCGGATAAACAGGTCCTACCCAGTCTTTATAGGAATATCCCGAGGTACCGATTACTACTCTCTTCATGAATCCCGCCTCACCATTTAAATTATGTTTTTTACGGGAATCTATTGATATTCTCATAGAATATTTATATATTTAGCCTTCAATCATAAAAACGGGATATAATTCGCTTTTTTCCCGCATTTCCGCGGTGATTCCCCGTAAAAGAAATAAACACCAATCCGCAGGTTCGTTACTTTGTAGGATAATAGTATACTATAATGAGAGGTATTAGTATATGGCTATTGATACGGCAAAAATGCGCAATATCGGAATAAGCGCGCATATTGACTCTGGTAAAACCACACTTACTGAACGCATTCTTTTCTACTGTGAAAAGATTCATGCAATACATGAAGTCCGAGGCAAAGACGGAGTTGGGGCTACCATGGATTCCATGGAGCTGGAACGGGAGAGGGGCATCACAATTGCTTCTGCTTCAACCAATGTAAGCTGGAAAAATCATCCCATCAACATAATTGACACTCCGGGACATGTCGATTTTACCATCGAAGTGGAACGGTCGCTCCGGGTACTTGACGGCGCGATTCTTGTTTTGTGTTCGGTGGGCGGTGTTCAGTCCCAATCAATTACGGTAGACAGGCAGCTGAAACGCTACAACGTCCCCTTTGTCGCATTTGTAAACAAATGCGACAGAACAGGAGCAAATCCGCTCAAAGTCCGGAATCAACTAGAAGAGAAGCTCGGACACAACGCGGTACTCATGCAGCTGCCGATAGGATTGGAAGATAATTTCGAAGGCATTGTCGATCTTATCTCGATGAAAGCCTATTATTTCGACGGTCCGGCGGGAGAACAGCTTAGAACTGCTGAAATTCCTGAAAACCTGAAGCAGCAGGCGGCGGAAAAACGGGAAGAGATGATAGATAAAGCATCCATGTTTTCCGATGACTTAGCGGAAGCATACCTGGAAGGTGGAGAAACGGAAGAGCAGATCCGGGAGGCTGTCCGGAAAGGGACATTATCCCGTGAATTGGTTCCCGTGTACCTCGGTTCCGCCTACAAAAATAAAGGGGTGCAGAACCTGCTCAACGCCGTTATAGATTACCTGCCGAATCCGACGGAAGTTAAAAATACGGCCCTAGACCTGGATAACGAGGAAGCTCCCGTTGATCTGAAAGTTGATCCGGAGGCCTCTACCGTGGCCCTGGCTTTCAAGCTGGAAGACGGGAACTACGGTCAGCTGACGTATGTCCGGATTTATCAAGGCTCCATAAAAAAAGGAGACGAACTGCTGAATACCCGCTCACGGAAAAAACTGAAGGTGGGCCGGCTTATACGGATGCACGCGAACGACATGGAAGATATCAACCGGGCGGAAGCTGGAGACATTGTAGCCATTTTTGGAATCGACTGTGCCTCGGGCGACACTTTTGTTTCTCCCGAAATCAATTATTCCATGACCTCGATGTATGTACCGAATCCGGTAATTTCTCTGGCTATTTTTCCGAAGGATAAGAAATCGGAAGATAACATGAGTAAAGCCATCAACAGGTTCTCAAAAGAAGATCCGACTTTCCGGAGTTATGTTGATCCAGAATCCAAACAGACCGTTATCCAGGGAATGGGAGAACTGCACCTTGAAGTGTATCTGGAACGGATACGCCGTGAATACAAGGCCGCGGTAGAAACCGGCATGCCTCAAGTTGCCTACCGCGAAACCATCGGCAGCCGAGCGGAATTCGATTATATCCACAAGAAGCAGACCGGTGGAGCCGGACAATACGGCCGTGTTGCCGGATACATCGAACCGGCAGAAGAAAACGATTATGAATTCGTTAACGAGATAAAGGGAGGTGCAATACCAACCGAATACATCGGTGCTTGTGATAAGGGATTTAAAATCGCCGTACAGGACGGTTCTCTGATCGGATTTCCAATTATCAACGTACGGGCAGTCATAAACGACGGGAACAGCCATCCGGTCGACTCTTCGGATATGGCTTTTCAGCAGGCTGCTATCGGAGCATTCCGCCAGGCATATAAAAAAGCGGAACCTCACATTCTAGAGCCTATCATGAAGGTCACCGTAGAGGGCCCGGCCGAATATCAGGGCAATTATTACGCCTCTCTGAATCAGCGCCGCGGAGTTATCGTCAGTTCCACGGAAGATGACGTGAATGCCAGCGTGGAAGGAGAAGTCCCGCTGAGTGAAATGTTCGGATACTCCACAACCCTTCGGTCTCTTACCCAGGGAAAAGCGGAATTCAGCATGGAGTTTCTTAAATACGGAAAAGTTCCTCAGAGTATTTCGGAAGAATTGATAAAAGAATTTGAGGAAAAGAAAAAGAAAGTAGCAGCGGTGCGGTAAATTGAAGAACGCTGGTAACAACAGATTTTGCCCACAGTTAACATTAATGTTCAGGAGGAAAAATAGATCATGGTAAGAACAGAATTGGTAAAAAGAAGCCCTTTGCGAATTCTTGAAAAATCAATTCACGGCGGTGTCGGCGCGGGGAACATAGCGGTTATTGCCTCTAGAAAAGGGGTAGGTAAGACCGCGTGTCTGGTTCATATCGGCACAGACAGCCTGTTTCAGGGGAAACATGTGATCCATGTCTCCTTTTCATCACGAACCGACCACATCATCAGCTGGTACGAGGATATTTTTAAAGAAATTGCCCGCCGAAGGGAATTAGATTCCGCCATGGATGTTCATGATGAAATAATTAAAAACCGGGTGATCATGAATTTTAATCAGGAAGCAATCAAACCGGAACAAATTATCAAAAGCATACGGGCGATGATCACCGACGGTAATTTCGCCGCCGATCTCATTATCGTAGACGGCTACAACTTTAACCGGGCTACTCCGGAGGCATTCAACGCTTTTAAATCTTTCGCGTCGGAGCACAATCTTACTATCTGGTTCAGCGCATCCGTACATCCGGAAGATCCGGTTGTTAAAACTCAAGAGGGTGTTCCGGGTATGCTCGAGCCCCACATGGATAAGATTTCTGTTCTTATTTCTTTGACTCCTATTAACGACAGGGTCCGATTAGAACTAAAAAAAGACCACGATCACATGGTTACGGAAGATCTTCATCTAATACTTGATTCTAAAAGCCTCCTGATTGCTTCGGAGTAATAATTTAGCGGTGCTTGGCGACTCCCCGTTTCGGGCAGTCACCCTCTAATGGACATGTGGAGCAAAGGGGAGAGACGGGTAGACACACCTTTTTACCGTAGGTCACAAGGAGAGAGTTTATCCATACCCAGTACTTTTTCGGCAGGATTCTTTCAAGCTCCCCCTCTGTTTCTTCCGGATCATCAGTTGTAATCCAAGCAAGCCGATTCGGGATCCGGTGAACATGGGTATCCACGCAAATAGCATCAATACCGAATCCAAGTCCCAGGACTAGATTGGCCGTCTTTCTGCCAACTCCGGGAAGAGAAAGGAGATCACCCATTTCAGCCGGAACCTTCCCATCGAACCGCGTCTGTATAATAGAGGCGGTTTTTTTTATGTTTCCGGCTTTAACCCGGTAGAATCCTGCCGGGTAAATGAGTGATTCTATTTTCCCCACGGACAAGCCGGCTACGGCAGCGGGAGTATGCGCTTCCGACAAAAGCCGGTCCGCCGCTTTTATCGTAACATCATCTTTAGTTCTCAATGATATCATTGTGGAAATAAGAACCCGGAAAGGATCCCGGGATTCGGCTATTTTGGTAACAGAAGGAACACTGTATAAATCAACCCTCGCTGCCATTTTCTTAAGCACAGCATCCCAGTCCATCCTCACCACTTTCTCCGGATCAGCTGCACCGAGGCATAGCTCTCGACGGCTTCTCCGGTTCCTACCGGAGGAAACCCCTCTTTTGTTTTTGCTTTCACCGATACCGATTCGGCGGGGATCTTTGCTGTCTCAGCAATTCTGTTCCGGATCTGGTCTTTGTACGGCCCAATTTTGGGATTTTCGATAACGATCGTTATGTCGGCATGATCCAGGAAATACCCCTTTTCCTGGATCAAATCCAGGGTTTTCCGAAGCAGCACCAGGCTGCTGATGCCGTCATACGCGGGATTGCCGGGAGGAAAGTGGGTACCGATATCTCCCATAACTGCCGCCCCGAGTATGCCGTCTATTAACGCATGAAGCGCCGCATCACCGTCTGAATAGCCCGCTTCACCTTTATGAAAAGGGATTGTCACTCCGCCTAAAACCAACGGCCTCCTCTCAACGAGGGGATGGATGTCATATCCGAATCCTGTTACCATAATCCGGTCTCCCGCTCTCATATTTTCCAAATCACTGGAATAAGTTATCTTAATATTTTTTCCGTCACCGGGGATAGTGAAGACCTTTCCGGCGTACCGCCCGTATATTTCAGTGTCATCGGTACACTGGACCCCTTCACGCCGGGCCCTGCGATGGGCTTCGAGGATTGTCCGGTAGCGGAATGTCTGAGGCGTCTGAATACCGAAAAGTCGGGAGCGGTCATGGTGTTGGATAATAGCTCCGTCTTTCCCCACTTCCTTTACCGTATCCCGGAGCGGAATAACCGGCGCGGCGGCGCCGTGAGTGACAGCGCAGGACAGGCATGTTTCAATCTGAGCCCCTGTTACCCAGGGTCTAGCAGCGTCGTGAATAAGCACGTATGCCGGATCAATGTCCAGAAGGGCTTCTAATCCGTGCCGGACCGACTCCTGCCTTGTCGCACCCCCGGCAACGGTATGGCATAACCGGAACACTCCCGCGGGCAGACCGTCCCTAAGCAGATTGTTTCCTGTTCGGAGGTATTCCTCCGGCAGGGTGATAAAGATTGAAGCTCCGGGGAGTGTCTGTACAAATGTTCGGAGAGATTTCAACAGGACCGGCTCACCGCAGATCAGTTCAAACTGTTTCGGAGAACCGGAACCCATCCGGCTTCCGGATCCGGCAGCGGTTATGAGAACAGCAGCAGCGACATCCTCAAACCCCATCAGATTGTTCCAGTCTATTCTTCGTCTTCTAAATCGTCATCGGTATCCAGATCAATTTCCAGCTTACTGAACACCAGTTTTTCAACTTCTTCTTTTTTAATACCCAATGAATAGGCGATCTCATCGACAAGCAGTTTAAGAGCACTGTCAAAAAGTTTTCTTTCCAATATCGGAAGCTCTTTAATCTTACTGCGGTGGTAAAGCGCCCGGACAACCGTTGCAATGTCCATCACGCTTCCCTGTTTAAGAAGATCCAGGTTCATCTGGTACCGCATTTTCCAATCAGTCTGAACCGGCTTATAATCTTCTGCGATTAAAGACAGAGCTTTCTGCGCTTCCTTTTTCCCTACAATAGCACGGATACCCAGCTCCTCGGCTTTGTCGACCGGTACCATGACTGTCATGTCAGACACTTCTATATAAATAATGTAGTAAGGGATATTTTCGTTGTTGAATTCCCTTTCGGTTATTGATGTAATCTTCCCCACTCCCTGGAGCGGATATACCACTTCCTGGTTTTCTTTAAATTGAGTGGTCTTCTTTGACTTGGTCTTATTCTTCATGGGTCCAGTATACCCTTCAACGGGTCAAAAAGTCAAAGGACGGTCCGGTTATGACCGGGAATTGCTGCGGCTTATGGAACCTCAGCACAACAGAAGGATCAAATCCCTGCTTTTTTGCCTTTAAATGTTTAAATGGATGAATATCCAGGGGATTCGGGTACCACCCGTCTATCCGGTTTAGGTTTATCAGATTTACCGCGGGGGAGTGACTGACAGGCAGAACAACGCCTGTTTCAATCAGCATTTTTTCGGCTTCAGCGAGGAGTTCATACCTGCCGTCATTTTCACCGTCCATGGAATCCTCGACAAGCCTGTCAAATTCATCGTTCATAAAATCAGCATCATTGAGATTACTGTCGGTTGTCCACATCTGAAGAAAGGTGAGAGGATCGGCAAAATCTCCGATCCAGGTCAAGGTTCCGAAAGTATAATCCTTTTTTTCGAGATCATCGAAATAGGTGTTGTAGCTTACCACCTTAAGTTCGGTAGTTATTTCGAGATGTTCCTTTAACGCTCCGGCCATTAGCTCCGCCGTTTCCCGGCTCACCTCATCGGGAGGTATTTTAAAAACGATTTCTCCCAAGCCCCTTCCCCGGGGATAGCCGGCTTCTTCAAGCAGCTTGAGACCATTCTCTACATCCTGGGAAAGTCCTTCTATTTCAGGATATCCTAAAATAAACGGAACCAATGTTTCAGCAGGGGTAAAAAATTTCTCAGGATCACGGATTTCATCCCACGGCATAAGCAGAGACATACCCTTGCGAACTGCAGGATCACTGAACGGTTCCTCTCCGCTGAATATGAAAAAATAGGTGGTGGCGAACATCGGATTTATCTGTACGGAATCCTGAAATTGTACCTCCAGCAGGTCCCAGTCGTGGGGAACCCATTGGATTTCGTTCCGGTTGAACATCTTAGTCACTTCCTGATCATCCCGGTTATCTATAAGCTTTATTTCATCATAATAAACGTTCTCTTCATCCCAGTAAGCCCCGTTTTTTCTGAGGGTGATTCCCCATGTTTTATCTTCTTTTATTATATAAGGACCGTTCCCGATAACCTTTGATGAGTCTGTCAGATCCCGGATAAACAGATTTTCGGGGTGAACCGGGGCAAAACTATGATGACACAAGATCTTTAGAAAGTGGGAGGCAGGTTTATCTAATGTAATCCGGAGCGTCTGCGGCGCCGGAGTTTCTATCCCGATTGATCCGGGGTCATTATTCTTGCCTGTTCTAAAATCTTTGGCGCCGGCCATAATATCAAAGAGAAAAGAATAAGACGCGTTATTTTCCGGACGGAGTATTTCGATCCAGGAATTTCTGAAATTTTCGGATGTAACAGGATCTCCGTTAGCGTAGCGGGCATCCCGTAAATAGAATGTATAGGTTAAGCCGTCATCAGAAATATCCCAATCTTCCGCCACTCCCGGCAGCGGTGATAAACTTGAAGGATGATACGTTACCAGCCCCTCAAACAGGGCGGTATAAAGCTGAGCCTCGGAGGTGGTATATGAATAAATAGGATTGTACATAAGGGTATCAGGCGTAAAGTTGACAGTAAATATCTGCTCCGAATCCTGTGCTGACAAGGAGAAAAAAACGGCTATAAAAAGTATAAATATAAGAGTTATCTTTATTGATTTCATGTCATCTCCAATGAAAGGTTAGTGTCCAAGGGGTGAAAAGTCAATACGAATATACCGCCGATAGCAAATTCCGGTGATCACATTAGCATAAAAATTTATAAATTGTTTTATTACAAGCAATTACATAAATCGGCATCACCGGAAATTGCCGTTTTTCCGCGAAAAAAAATATGCGGCAATTCCCGGTCAACCCGATCTAAATTTATATATTATATGTAATTATGGCCACTTCTAAATCACACAAGGTGTTGACCGGGAATTGCTGTACCGCCAAGGGAGATGAGGCACAATCTTGACCGTTCCGGACAGCTATATTAATGGCGAGACTAAGCATTCAGTGTAAAATTAGTTGATTGATTTTTTTTTGCCTGTGATACCCATAGGGAGACTAAATTGAACAAGCTGATACGGTTTTATTTGCCGTCCTCTAATCCGAAAGATTCCATGATACGGTCCGCTACCAATTCCAGAATAGAATCGTTGATATACGAAGGATCTTCTAATTTTTTCTTTACCTCTGCTATCCTGTCCATACGGACATCTTGAGCGGATCTTACTTCTTCGGATGCTTTGAAGATTTCAGCCTTCAATTTGGATTCCTCAGAAAGAGATACAGAATCTGCCGGTCCCTTTTTGGCTGCTCTTTGAGACTTATCTGATTTATTAAACCGAGATACTGGATCTACGGGACCTAATCGGTCGATTGTCATACAATCCTTCCTTTCATATTCAATTATCGTCAATAACCATCCAAAATCTTAGTACAAAAAATACTATTTTCGGGAGATACAGACCACTATTTCTCCTTTAATGGCCTTCCTTGCCTTAAAATCCTCCAATAACTCCGCTGCAGTTCCTGAAACAAATTCTTCATGCAGCTTTGTCATCTCCCTTGCAATAAACACCTTCCTTTCAGAATCTATATCGGCAATATCTCTCAATAATTTTACAATTCTAAAAGGAGATTCATAAATTATTACAGCTGAACCGCAGTCCATTAGCTCCAGTAAACGCCGCCGCCGTCTTCCCTGCTTCGGAGAAAGAAAACCGCCGAAGAAATAGGTGCTTCCGCCATAACCGGAAACACTGAAGGCGGATGCAGCAGCTGACGGACCGGGAATTGGAACGACTTCGTACCCGCTTTCTCTTACTTGCGCCGCCAAAACACTTCCGGGATCACTAATACCCGGTGTTCCCGCGTCACTGCAGTATGCGGCACTTTTTCCTGATTCAAGTTCTTGTATTACCGAGCCGGTTCTTGTTTTTTCATTGTAACCATGACAGCTGAGAAGACTCTTTTTAATTCCATAATGTGATAAGAGTTTCCCCGTCCGCCGGGTATCCTCACATACTATTATATCAACATTCTTGAGAACATCAAGGGCCCGGAGAGTAATATCGGATAAGTTACCGATCGGGGTTGCGACGATATACAGAACATTTTTCTTCATTTCTCCATCAATGTACCAATTATCATCTGCATATTCTACGTTGTTTACAATATCATTTAAAACAGGATATAAAATCAGAGTGGTCACGTCAGGGAGGAACCTATTCAGATCGGGATACTGATTTTTTTACTTATCGTAATACTTTTTCTACTGTACACACTTTTTCGAATGCGGGGCAGCAGGGAATATACCCTAAAAAGGCGCGGAAAAAACACTGAATTAATGAAACCATGTCCCCTTTGTGGTAAAATGCTCAGAAAGAATGAGTTGGTTAAAACAGCAGTGTACCCGGGAAAACCGGACCGCATTGTACATATGTTCGGCTGTCCCTTTTGTTATCCCGGCAACAGCCGGTATTCCCGGATGTGTCCGGTCTGCGGCACTCAGCTTGAATATGAAGATTATGTCATAGCAAGAATGTTTGAACGGAGAGAAAAAAGGCACGTTCATGTTCTTGGATGTACAAAGTGCAGAAAAAGCCGTTTTTCCAACCATAAAGACAACCAGAAGTAGATCAGAGGGAGGATACTGCAGCAATGTTATATTATATAGGAGAATGGCTTACACAATATTTCGGACCGCTTCGGCTTTTTACGTCCCACCTGTTCCTTATTGCTGCCGGTACATCCATATCGTTTCTTCTTTCATTAATTTTTATACCTGCCCTGAAGAAAAAACTTCCCAGAGACAGGGGACGGGAATTTGCTGTGGAAAGTCAAGCCGCCGTAGGAAAACCCACAGGGGGCGGTATCATCTTTATTACCATATTTTTTATCATCAGCATCCTTTTTGTTCCTTTTTCCATCTTCCAGTTGATTATTCTCCTTATCTGTATGTTTGCCATGATCACCGGATACCTGGATGACCGGAGCAAAACTCCCTGGAATGAATACTTAAAAGGCTTTTTAGATTTAGTAATTGCAGTAGGTGCCGCCGTGGTTTTGTATTATTCCCGGGAAGGTGAGTTGTGGCTTCCATTCACCAAGCAGATATTCAGGGCAGCTCCCATTCTCTACATTCCGTTATCTGCTCTGATTATTTGGGTGTCTATTAACTCCACCAACTGCACCGACGGTATCGACGGTTTATCGAGTACCCTTGTTCTTCTCGCGTTGATGAGCATGGGAGTATTTCTCTACTTTGTTATAGGTCACGTGGTAGTTTCCGGATATCTATTGCTTCCCCATTATGAAAACGGCGCGCGCTGGGCAATCATGATATTTGCATTGGTAGGCAGTCTAGGGGGCTATCTTTGGCATAACGCCTATCCAAGCTCAGTATTAATGGGAGACGCCGGTTCCAGGGCCTTAGGGTTTATTATAGGTACATCCATCATATTATCCGGGAATCCCTTCTTTATACTTATTGCCGGCGGGGTCATGCTCATAAACGGCGGTACAGGACTAATAAAGGTGGTTCTCCTGCGGTTTTTTAAAATCAAGATATTTCACAATGTTCGGTTTCCGCTTCACGACCACTTCAGGTACCGCTGGAAGTGGTCCAATACCCAGGTCCTGATCAGATATTCTCTGATTCAGATGTTGACCACGATTGTGCTTTTCGGGATATTTGTGAAAATACGGTAAAAAATCCACGCTGAACCAGGTTTACTCCGCGGGTGGCAGTACGTATTCTTTGATTGCCTCCTGCTCGGCAATAATCAAAGAGAGGGTAGAGTTGACCTGTTCTTCATAGGGAATACCGATTTTTCCGCCCGGGTGCTTCATGCCGAAGATGACCTTTTTATCTCCTTCCGGCGGAAGAACTTGGAACTGAATCTCTAAGGCTACCGGATAATCGGGCAGTACATATTCGAACATCCCGAATACAGTGTCTTCCTCTTCGGGCTCGGGTCTGTTGATGGTCAGGGTCGCCACGGTATTGAGATCGATTTCTGTACCCGGTGCAGGATTTTGGGAGATAACGGTTCCGTTTCCTTCTTCATCCTCCAGCACAAAACGGAAGGGGATACCTCTGTCTGCCAGCCGGGTAATCACCTCATCATAGGAAACCTCCAGAAGATCGGGCATCTCGACAACATCGATATTCGGTCCCCGGCTGATCCAGAAATCAACAGGTGTGAATCCGGTAATCCGGGTACCCGGATCAGGGAACTGCCCCACAATCGTTCCCGGATCGGCTTCATCAAATACATAGGATACCGTACCGACCTCCATAAGCGGATCCTGACTGGAAAAGATTGTCTGAAAATGCAGCTTTACCTCATTCAGTTCCTGCCCTATGAAATCTTCCACTTCATCAATCAAGGCGCCTTGACTGACTGAAAGCTGTATACGCTTTCCCACTTTAACAACCGTACCGGGTGACGGTTTTTGATTCAGAACCTTGCCCTTAGAGGAAGGATCGGAGGATGTACGGAGCTGAATCCACGGCTGCAGATGGTATTCCTGCAGCGTTATCATCGCCTCTTCAAGGTTCATGCCAAGTGTATCCGGGACCTTTGTCTCTTCCGGACCCTCCATAACAATAAGGAAGACGATAATGCCGCTTAATATCATTAATGCCAGGGCCCCGAGTATAGCGTATATAGAATAGCGGAAATATTTTGATTCTCCGTCTCCGCTGAAATTTCTTTTTTTCTTAAATACAGGCTTAGAAAACCTCATTCATTTCCTCCAAGAATAGAACCCGTTAAATTCCTGTATCCGTTCGCAAAAGACATAAAATCCATGGGTTTCTTTGACTGAAGCTGTAAATAATTGACGGCTATTATACCATCACCCGTTTGTACCAAAATTCCGCTTCCTTTGTCTATACCGGCAACAGTACCTTCTTTTATACCCTCTCCGGTTCCGGAAAAAATACCCGCTGAAAGTACTACAAGTTTTTTTTGGCCGAGAAAGGTATATGCCCCGGGCCATCCCAGGTACGCGCGGACCATCCGCTCGATATATACCGCGGGAAGGGACCAATCAATAAGGCCGTCTTTTTTATTTATGATTCTGCAAAAAGTCGCCATGGCCGGATCCTGGGGGGTTTCTTTAATTTTGCCGGCTTCCAGCAGATCCGCGGCTTCGCTTAGTAAATCCGCCCCGATTATTGAGCTTTGCTCCTCAAGAAGGGGAGTGGTTTCGGTACCGTTAAGGGGAATCTTCTTTTGGAGCACAATATCTCCGGTATCCATCCCTTCCGCGAGACGCTGGACAGTTACACCGGTGACTGTCTCGCCTGCCAGGATTGCCGCCGGAATCGGCGACGGACCTCTGTATTTCGGCAGAAGCGATGGATGAACATTTAAGCCCCCCCCGGGAAACATTGAGAGAAACTTTGGACCGAATATTTTTCCGTACGCGAATGTAGCTAAGAGCTCCGGTTTATACTCCATAACCGCTTCACGGGCGGATGATCCGAGACGTTCCGGCTGAATCACTGGAAGATTCAGCTCTTCCGCCTTGATTTTAACAGGTGATGCCTGCACATTTTTACCCCTTCCTGATATTTTATCGGGGGCAGTTAAAACGGTGCATTCGTGACGGGATGCTAATTTTTCTAATGATTTTACGGCAATTTCCGGTGTACCTGCGAAAAGAATCCTCATCGGGCTCCGGCCGTTTTTAAGTACTTTTTCATTACCTTTTCTCTTTTCCGGTCCTGAAGGTAATCGACAAAAAGTACACCCTGAAGGTGATCAAACTCATGCTGAATCACCCTTGCGAGAATTCCGTCAGCTTCTAAAGTAAAAGGTCTTCCCCGCTCATTCCATGCCTGTACCCGGACAGCCGCCGGTCTCTTAATATCCGTATAGATTCCGGGTATACTCAGACACCCTTCTTCCATTTCCGTCTCTTCAAGAGACGTCTCAATGATTTGCGGATTGATAAAAATTCTCGGGGTATCACCCTGAAGACTGACAACAAAAAGCCTCTTGTTAAGGTTCACCTGCGGTGCCGCTAATCCGATACCTTTTTCTTTAATCATCAGATTTATCATTTCACCGGCTAATTCAGCCGTAGCTTTATCAATCGTATCAATTTCATCGGCACTTTCGTTCAAGGCCGGATTCGGTACTTTAATTATTTCAAGCATACAATTTCTCCATATATAGTATACTATATTAAAATGGCCGTGTGCAATCTTATATCTAAATTTCAATATATATAATTAAACGTATAGCAGCGTACTAAAGAAGATTCACCGGGTCCACGTCGGTCTCGATATAAACTCCGCTTTTTACGGAAAAACCTGAATAAACCGTCCTTAACCTGTTGTGGGTGCTGTTGAAGGTATGGGAGACAACGATTAAATGATACCGGTGATTCCGGGCAATATATCCTAAGGGACATTCTACCGGTCCAAGCACCTGTTCTTTTGAAGAGAGGACCGGCTTAAGGGCGGCTGTAAAATCCCTTGAACACCGGATGACATTTCCCAGATTCTTCCCGCGGAATACAAATCGGAAAAGCCTTGAATACGGCGGGAAATCCAATTCCTTCCGTGTATCGAGTTCGCCGAGATAAAACTGCTCCGCCTCCCCGGTTGCCGCGTATTTGACCGCATCGTAATCGGGCCGGAATGTTTGTACCACTACTTTTCCGTCAGGATGGTACCGCCCCGCTCTCCCGGCCACCTGAACAATCAGCGAATGAGTCCGTTCGGAAGCTCGGAAATCGGGAAGATGAAGACCCGTATCCGCCATCACGATCCCTACAAGTTTAACACCCGGGAAATTTAATCCCTTCGCTACCATTTGGGTCCCCACCAGAATATCTATCTTTCCTGATCTAAATTCGGCGATCCTTTTTTCGAGCTCCCCTTTCTTTCGCACGGAATCGGTGTCGAGACGATTTATTTCGGCACCGGGAAAAAGCCGGAGAAGTTCTTCTTCGATCATTTCGGTTCCAAAACCAAAATATCCTACATCAAGGGACCCGCAGTCCGGGCATGTATCCACCGGCTGCTGCCGGAAACCGCAATAATGGCACAGCATTTCCCCCCGGTTTTTATGATACGTCAGACTGACAGAGCACCGGGAGCACTTCATCTGGAATCCGCAGCTCCTGCAGTGGAAGAAGTAGGAGAATCCCCGGCGGTTCAGAAACAGAATAATCTGCCTTTTTTCCGCCAGGGTTTTCTTCATTTCCCTAAGGAGAACATCGGACAGGATTCCTTTTTCAAGGGACATATCCACTCTGACAATCCCGGGTAGACCGCCTCCCGCGACCCGGGATTTAAGTTCATGTTTAATAATGCCCCCCTTTTCCATTAGATGATATGCTTCCACGGATGGGGTAGCGCTTCCCATCACCAGAAGGGCATTTGTGTCCGCACAGCGCTTCATAGCCACCTGTCTTGCATGATATCTCGGTGACGCTGATGATTTATAGGCGCCTTCGTGTTCCTCGTCCAGGATAATCATTCCCAACCGGGCAACCGGCGCAAAAACCGCGCTTCTTGCGCCGACGACGAGAGACGATTTGCCGGAACGGATCATACGCCATTCAGAGAGTTTCTGCGAAGGGGTAAGTCTTGAATGGATAATGCTGGCAGTCTCGTTAAACCTCTTTTTTATTACCGCCACAATTTGTGTTGTTAAAGCAATTTCAGGCACCAAATATATAACCGATTTCCCTGCCATGATTATTTTTTCGGCCAGCTGCAGGAACACCTCGGTTTTTCCCGAACCGGTGATACCGTAGAGATAATGCATCCCCCGCGGGTCCGCCTCTATCCGTTCTATGGCTGCCTGTTGATCCATACTGAGGGTTTTCGGTCTTTCTTCCGGAACATCTTCCTCCACAAGCAGAGCAGGGGGTTCCGTTTCCCGCTTTCCTCCCGGAAGCATGGCGGAAAGTGTTTCCCCTAAAGCCGAGTAATACATTTTTGCTGTCCAGCGGGCAAGGGATAGATACTCCCGATGGAATAAGGGATCAGAATCAACGAACCGCTCGATTTTCTTAATCTTGTCAAGTCCTTCGGGTGGGGTGCGGGATGAATCTACAACGTATCCGATGAGTTTTCTTGAACCGAATGGGGCAGCTACCCGGCAGCCTACCGGTTCAGGGGGGATGTCTTCCGTGCTCAGGTAGGTAAACGCGGCATCAACCGGCACATTGAAGGCGACATCAAGATAGACCGGATCACCGCTCATCCAGTGTCTTCCTTATCAGTTTTAAGTCTTCCCATACCTGACGTTTTAATTCCGGATTCCGCAGAACAGCGCTGGGATGGTAAGTGGGAATCAGCGGTATGCCCCGGTAATCGTGCACTGTTCCCCGCAGTCTGCCGATACCGGTATCGGTACCTAGCAGCACCTGACTGGCAATTCGGCCCAAACTCATTATAAGACTCGGTTTGACAAGGAATATCTGCCGGTGCAGATAAGGTATACAGGCATCAATTTCAGCCGGATTGGGATCCCGGTTACCGGGAGGTCTGCATTTCACGATGTTGGTTATATAGACATTCTTATCACGTGACAGATTTACCGCATTCAGCCATTTGTCCAAAAATTGCCCGGCTTTTCCGACAAAGGGGAGTCCCTGTCTGTCCTCGTCGGCCCCCGGTCCTTCTCCAATCACCATGACATCAGGTTCTGTAACTCCCATCCCGGGCACAGCGGAATGCCTTGTCTCACTTAAAGAACATTTAACGCACCCTGACACTTCTGCCGTTAAGGTTTGGAGATTGGAAATACCCGGATCATTATCCGCGGATTTACCCGATTTCGGCACCGGCATGGGATCGGTTTCGGTTCGGAATCCGTATTCGAAATAATCCTGTAACATATTGAGAAAATCCCACACTTCCCGGGCACGTTCCTTATTCATCATATACTACCTCATAGAGAAATAATCCTTCAGCCGGTGCGGGGCTGTAGGAGTATTTGTTGTCTTTCTTTTCCAATCTGTCAATTAGATCTTTGCTGTCCCCGCCGTCGAGAACCAGCCCTACCATGGTGCCGGCCAACGCCCTAACCATTTTACGCAGAAAACCGTTACCGACAATCCGGAAAACAATGAAGGGCCCATCCGGATAAAATGAAGCCGAAGTAATGGTCCGTATTGTAGATGATCCCGGTTCAGGTTTAAATGTAAACGTAGAAAAATCGTGTTCCCCCACCAGCTGGGAAGCCAACCGGTTCAGGGCGGCCGGATCAGGACAGCAGCTGTTGACCCTCCAGCTATAAAACCGGTTTACCGGCTGCGGTACCGGTGAAAACAAGATGTAGTATCTATATTCCCTGGAAACAGCACTATATCTGGCACTGAATGTATGGTCAACCTGGCGGCTGGAAAAGGATTTTACATCACCGGGAAGATAGCTGTTTAGAGCCATCCAGTACCTTTCGGCCGGTAAAGAATCTATATCGGTTTCGAAATTGATCACCTGTCCGAGGGCGTGTACACCCGAATCCGTACGACCGGCCCCTGTTACCTTGACAGGGTGGCGATGCATTTTTTCCAGGGCCCGGCAGATTTCACCCTGCACCGTCCTGCCGCGTTTTTGTATCTGCCATCCGAGAAAATCGGTCCCGTCGTAAGAAATTACCATTTTTATATACCTCGGCATGGCTCATCCGATCTCCTCAGGAATCTCAATACCCATCTCTTTTGCTATCTCTTCATAAACGTCCCGGGCATTATCCAGAAGAACGACCGGCTTGTCCTTGGAAGCCCTCCCCATCCCGAAGATTTTCGCGATGGTCCGTTTCGCCCGGTCCAAGGCTGCTTTCCGTTTTTGGGTATCGCCTTTCGGTCCGTACTTATATTCCAGATAACCTGCCATATAGAGAACACCGTCATATCCGTAATCCTTATCAAGATCCGGTCCAAGATGTTTTGCTCCGGCTATTCCCTCCGCGCCTTTCTGTTCATGTTCTACTGCCAAGTTGTAAAAGAATCTGGCCTTCCGGTAAAAAATTTTGGACAGATAATCATAATTTTCATTAGGTTTTTTTCTGTGGAGATCATTACAAAGCCAGGCGGCCCGTAACGCGGAAAGTCCCTGCTTGATAGTGGGAGAGAACTCGGGCGGAAAAAAATCGTAACACATAAGCGCGAAAAAATAGCCGGCGCAGCCCTCTTCCAAACCCCGGGAATCCGTGAAATCTAAAACCGGGAAAATGGACTGAATGCTGTCCATGCGTCTCGTGGTATCTTCAGATATTTCTGCTTTACTTTTTTCCGGCAGTTCGAGAAAATCGCGGTGATAAGCGGAGTAATAACAGTTAGGGCAGACCGTTACGGGATAATTCAGCGGAAAAACTTCGCCGTACTTCTTTGACGGCACATAGATACGGCGCAGCTCATGAGTCAGGTCACCCGCGATGAGACGTCCCCGGCCTGTACGGAGTTCTTCACGGTAAAAGTTCCCGGTGCAGACAGGACACTCGATAGGTTCCTTTGAAAAAAATGTTAGGGTACTACCTCTTTCGGACATTGTATACGCACCAGTCTAATAGGGATCGCCCTCAATGACAACCATGGCAATGGCATTGTCCTTTTCATGCGCTAAAGAACAGTGAATCTTTTTTCCTCCCACCTGCCGGAAAATTTCCAGGGCCCGTTCATGAAGGATAATCACCGGTTTACCGAAAGAATCATTTTTAACCTGTATATCTTTAAGCCGCACCTCACGGAGACCGATACCAACAGCCTTGCCTAAAGCTTCCTTCGCGGCGAACCTGTTTGCCAGGGACTGTGTCGCTCCCCTGCCCCGGGAAAGAGCGGCCTCCAGTTCTTCCGGATGAAAATACCGGTTAAGCAGTTTAGGATTGTTTTTCCATGATTCAAAACGGGTAACCTGCACGACATCGATGCCGATACCTAGGATCACTGGTTGTCTTCTCCCGGTTCTACCGTAAGTTCAATATTTTTCGGCTGATAATCAAGAACGGTTACTTCATCCGGTATGATAGGGTCTATTTCCAGCGTGTACGTACCCGTTTCATTAATCTGTGACGCGTCGACGGTCATAATTATATCTCCGGCTGAAACCGCTTCCATCGCTTCCTGACTGCCCTGTATTTGTAGAGTTCCGTTCTGTATTTCTCCTGCAATTCTGTATGCAGGATCAAGATCCACAACAGCTACGTCAACGCCTGTAATTTCCCTGAAAACTAATGTTTCTTCTATTATGCCGCGGAATTCGATTACATTACCTCCGGGAAAGGATATAAGTTCATTCGGGGGCAGGATTCGAACCCGGACCGAAAAATCACTTCGTCTCCCCGTCAGATCGATTTCTTCGGTTCGTACCTGAGCGATGTTGTTCAGCCGGCTGCGGGGACCGGTGGCTTCCACGGCTGACGGATTCAGATAGTAACGTGCCAGGTTATAACCGGCTGCCGGGTTACCGGTGATATTCGGGACAACTTCAAGACTTTTCTGCACTTTTTCTTCTAGTTCAAGTGTTACCGATTCAGGTTCGACTTCAATTTCCAGCGGTTCCACTGTTTGCGCTGTCCCCGATAACTCTATTTCCACAGGCGCTTTAAAGATTCCTTCACTTTGATATTGGGTAAAATTGGCTCTTGCCAGAAGATCTTCTTCAAGTATTCTAAAAATGCCTTCCCCGTCTCCGCGGATCCGGACCCTTACCCGTTCGGTATAATTTTCGCCCGGCACAAACTCATCATCCAGCTCGATCCGGAGAGGCACACTAAGGTACCGCTCTTCCAGTTTATTGATATTGTTAAAAAAGAAGAGTATTACCGCGCCGGCCAAAGCAAGAATTTTTACCGGCCAATTGGAAAATATTCGGTTGATGAGCTGATTATTCTTCAAAAACAGCGACCTCCTCACCTTCATCCCGTACCGGTTCGGCCGTTTTTAACAGCTCCCGCAGTCTGGCTTTAACCTCCCGGGCTGAGAGATCATAATAGAGGTTCGATTCATAAGCAAGAGATATGGCTCCGGTTTCTTCAGATAACACCAGCACAACCGCGTCGGTTTCTTCGGCTAAACCGAGGGCCGCCCGGTGCCGTGTACCAAAACTTCTCCGAATATCAAGCTGTTCCGAAAGGGGGAGAAAACACCCGGCAGCGAGAATTTTTCCTGAATCAATAACCAAGGCTCCGTCATGCAGAGTTGTATCGTATCCGAAAATTGTCAGAAGCAGACTGGATGTTAAATCGGCATTCAGTTTCGTTCCGCCATCCACAATGTTTTTTATACCTACGGATCGCTTGAATACAATAAGCGCTCCCCTCCGGCGGGAAGACAAAATTTCAACAGCATTCAAAACCGAATCCACCTGAAAAGATTTTGCCCTCTGACCGATCTTGAACCACTCGCCCTGTCCGATCCGGGTAAAGATTCTCCGAAGTTCGGGCTGAAAAATTATAGCCATGGCTATAACGATACTCGGTGCCAGGGTATTCATGATCCATAACAGTGTCGTTAGATTCAGCAGAAAAGCCGCACCGTAAATCAGGAGGATAAAAAAAACACCTTTCACCAGCTGGATAGCTTTTGTCTGAACAAGAATTTGATAACTCTTGTAAAGCACAAACGCAAGAACGAGGATATCGATAATTGGAATTATGAGTTCCCGGAACACCCAGATATCATTTAAAAATTCCACAGACTATTCCTCTTGTACCGCCTTTTTTATTGCCGTTATCATTTTAATACAATCGGCGGTTTCCGCTACATCATGTACCCGCAGGATGTCCGCGCCGTTCATAGCCGCGAACATGTTTGCCGCGAGGGATCCGGCCAACCGGTCTTCGGGCGCTTTCCGGTGCACTACACTTTTAATAAACGATTTCCTGGAAAGCCCAATCAGAACCGGATATCCCAGCTCCTTAAATAGATACGGTTTTCCGATAATCCTTAGATTATCTATCACCCTTTTTCCAAACCCAATACCGGGATCTATAATGATCCGTTTTTTTTCGATGCCCGAATCGAGCGCATACTTGATCCGCTCCTCCAGTTCTGTCCGGATCTCGCCGATGGTATCCCGAAACCCGGGATTATTCTGCATTGTTTCGGGGTTCCCCCTGATGTGCATCAGAATGACCGGCACCTTCCGTTCAGCGGCAAGTACGGGTAACCCAGGATCATCCCGCAGAGCGGAGATATCATTTATTATATCGCCGCCCTCATCCAAAGCCGCGCGGGCTGTCTTCATTTTCCTCGTATCCACCGATATTGGAATATCCCAGCGTTTCCTGATTTCCCTGATTACCGGAACGATCCTTTGAATTTCTTCCGGCTCTTCCACCGGTTTACTCCCCGGTCTGGTCGATTCTCCCCCGATATCAATAATATCCGCGCCTTCTCTAATCATAATATCGGCAGTACGGATTGCTTCGTTTAAATCAATATGTCTGCTTGGAGAGTAAAATGAATCCGGAGTAGCATTGAGGATTCCCATGATGAGAGCTTTATTTTCGGATGACAGTACACGGTTCCCGGAAAGATACATTTTCATATACGTATAACATACCAGAAATTAGGGCGGGTTTCTATGAATTCTATGAAGTGATTTTCCGTATAACCCGGAAAGACCCGGGTTCCTGACGCGTGGACATGATTTCCGACGCTAAAGACGCGCCGTCTAATCCGGTTTGCTTAAGGAGTCCTCTCCGTGAAGCTTGCCCGGGGAAAATATTCTGTACTCCCATGCTGCGGTACAGGACGGGTATATGATGCCGCTGGATAAAATTGCCTATTTCTTCTCCGATTCCTCCGGACACGATTCCGTCCTCCACGCAAAAAACCATCCTGTAAGATGAAACAATGGATGCTAAATATTCCTGGTCAAGCGGTCTTAAAAATCGGAGATTATAAACATCCACGGAGTATCCCTTCCTCCCGGTAATGGAAGCGGCTTCCATCATTTCAGCGGCCAATCCCCCGGTTCCTATGAGGAGACACTCGGAGTTCTCCCGGGAAAGAAAGACACCTCGTCCGGACACAAGGGGCAGAGAAGTGTCTCCGGCTCCTTTGTAACAGCTGTCTTTCGGATACCGGATAATAACGGGCCCCTCGGTATTTAATCCGTATTCCAGCATCATCTTTACTTCTTCAGCGGAGGCAGGAGCACAGATGGATATCCCGGGAACACTCTTGAATAACACGATATCAAAAATTCCCTGATGTGTTTCACCGTCATTGCCTACCAATCCGGAACGGTCCAGCGCGAATATTACGGAATGGCCGGGCATGGCGACATCGTGTATCACCTGGTCTACAGCCCGCTGTAGAAAGGTCGAGTAAATAGCTACAACCGGTTTCAGTCCCGCTGCCGCTAAACCGGATGAAAATGTTACCGCGTGCTGCTCGGTTATGCCGACATCGTAAAAACGCCGGGGATACTTTTCTTTAAAGGCCAATAAACCGGTACCCTTTGCCATCGCTGCCGTAACGGCGATTATTTTTTCATCGGTCTCACTCAAATCAAGTAAGCTGCCGGAAAAGGCACGGGTGAAGGTATAATCCTGAGGCGGCTCGACTTTTCCGTCCTCCACCGAAAACGGTGATATTCCGTGAAAAGAAGCCGGATCGTTCTCCGCGAATGAATAACCGTTCCCCTTTACCGTTTTCACGTGGAGTACCACCGGCTTGGAAAAGTTTTTTATATTATTCATCACCGAAATAAGTCCCCGGATATTGTGTCCGTCTATAGGACCTACGTACTCAAAACCGAGATCAGAAAATAGAGTTTCTTTATACGCGACCGCTTTAACCGCCTTTTTAAACCGGTCAATCATATTCATCAGATCCGGTCCCACCTTCGGAATAGTATTGACCAGAGTGTCGAACCTGTCCCTGAAATTCTGATACAGTTCCGTAGCTGTAAGCCGGGATAGATATGATGATAAAGCTCCGACGTTTTTATTAATGGACATGGAATTATCGTTCAGGATGATAATTAGATCTTTTTTTAAATGGCCTGCATGATTCATGCCTTCCAGGGCTAGACCGCCGCCAAGTGCTCCGTCTCCTACCACAGCGATTACTTTACCAGGTATTCCTCTAAGCCGTTTCCCTTCCAATATGCCCAGGGCTGAAGAAATGGCGGTGGAAGCATGCCCGGTTTCGACTGAATCATGGATACTCTCATTCCGTTTGGGAAAACCGGAAAGACCGTTTTCCAGCCGGATCGTAGGGAAATTTTCTTTTCTGCCGGTGAGTATTTTATGGGTATAGCATTGATGACCAACATCCCAAACGATTGTGTCTTTTGGACTGCTGAATACTCTATGCAGAGCGATGGTCAGTTCTACTACGCCGAGATTAGAAGCGAGATGGCCGCCGTTTTTACTGATAACATTAATGATCAGCTCCCGAATTTCCCCCGCCAGTTTGGAGAGGGAATCCTCGGGAATCTTCCTGATATCATCATCCTTTATAATTTCTGAAAGGACAGACGGCATGTCGTATGTAACCTTTGATCTCCGGTTCCAAGAACCGGACCGAACGTTTTATAATTTACCGGAATAAAGGGGAAATTATTTCCCTTTCTTTTTGTGCCGGTTTTTCCGCAATTTCTTTTTTCTCTTGTGGGTGGAAATTTTTTTCCGCTTCCGTTTTCTTCCGCAAGGCACGCTTTTTTCTCCTCAATTAATATGCTGCTCCGGGACCGTTAATTGTAGTGGAAGGTCCAGACAGACTACCAATATACCTAATATCTCCCGCCAAAGTCAAGGGGCCCGAGAAAAGCGGCAATATCATCTTTAATAGACTGAACATTATCGGGGTGATACCAGCGGACATCCGGAAATTTCCGGAAAAACGTAAGCTGCCGTTTCGCGAATCTCCGGGAATTTCTCTTGATAAGCTCTTTTATGTCCCGGAGGAGATAGCATCCGGTAGAAGGGAGGAGAGAAAACTCCCGGTATCCGATCCCCTTCATGGACTGGTCATCCCATGATACACCTGCCGCTAAAAGACCTTTTATCTCTTCGGTTAATCCGATGCCGAACATTTTCTCCACTCGGAAATCAATCCGCCGGTAAAGTTCATCCCGGGGACGGTCAAGCCCCAGAAGCAGGAAACGGTACTTTTCTCTCGGCCGGTCCGGGACCGCAAAAAAGGAAAGCGGTTTACCCGATGTTTCGTAAACTTCCAGAGCCCGGGTAAGCCGATAGATATCATTTTCCGAAATTTTTTCAGCCGATTCCGGATCTATTTCCTTCAATTCCCGGTAAAGAGCCGGCGCTCCTTCCCGGGATAGTCTTTTTCTGATTTTTATCCGAACCTTCTCCTCTGCCTGAGGGGCATGTGAGACACCGTACAGGAAGTTTTTCAGGTAAAACGCGGTTCCTCCGGAAATTACGGGAAGTTTTTTCCGGTGTAAAATATCCGGTATGAGTGAGTCCGCCAGGCGTACAAATTCTCCGGTATCGTAACTCTCTTTGGGATTTTTTATGTCAATTAAATGATGGGGTACCGCGTCCAGCAGTCCTTTTTCAGGTTTGGCTGTTCCGATGTTAAGATCACGGTAGACCTGAAGCGAGTCGGCATTGATTATTTCTGCATCTTTCCGGAACAGTGTTTTTATAAGCTCGGTTTTCCCCACTGCTGTAGGACCGAAGAGCATTACTACCGGGCAGGGAGGATCCGCCCTATTCTTCCAATTGGTATTCAACCTTTTTCGTCAGTATCTGTTTTATCGCGGTGGATACGACCTTTCCTTCATTTTCCTCCAGCTCTTCATCGCCGGTAATAGAAATCTGATATGCCCGGCGGATCGAGGCACTGGTGAGTTCGTATATATTACCTTCATTTCCAATCAATAAATTCATGGGAATTATCATAGGGTGTTACTCCGGTTTTTATTTGTTATAATATACCAAATTTGGGGGGGTTATGTAAACCGGTCATTCAAATGCTCCGATTTCTGGTCAACCCGATCTAAATTTTTATATTATATGAAATTATGGCCGCTTCTAAATCACACAGGGTGTTGACCGGGATTTGCTGTCAAATGCCGTATTATCAACTTAACCTCTTCTTCCTGAGAATACTGTTCCGTATCTATTATCAGATCGGCAAAGCTGTAATCATTATTATCAATTCCGTAAAGTTTCAGATACCTATTCCGGTCCCTTCTGTCCCGGTCTAAAGTCCTGGCTAACACCGTCTCAAGTTCTCCGCCTTCCCGTTTCTGAATTCTTGCAGCCCTGATCTCCGGGGAAGCGGTAAGGAATACCTTGAGATCCGCGTCCTCCAGCAGCCATATTGCCAGCCGGGAACCTAAAACGACATCTCCATCACGGGATAACTCTACCTGTTTTTTATCAAGCATCCGGTCCCATTGGGGATCCTTTTCCGCCATGTCGCAAAGTTTATCAAAAGGGATATCAAGTTCTTCTGCCAAAGTATGGAAAGTATAGTTAACCATGCGGTATCCAAGGGCTTCCGCAGTCATTTTACTGACGGTAGTATTACCGCACCCGCTCTTTCCGGAAATTGCTATTCTCATTCTATATTCCTCAGCTGTTCCCGTATATTTTCCAGTGAATCCTTCATTGTAACCACCATCATGGATACATCACTCAGCATATTTTTTGATCCGATGGTATTAATCTCCCTGTTTATTTCTTGGCACAGAAAATCAAGCTTTTTTCCGACCGGTCCTCCGCTTTCTGCTATCCCCGAGAAACTGGCGAGATGACTGTCCAGCCTGCTCAATTCTTCGTTAATTGAATACTTCATCAGAAGCACAGCCAACTCCGCATACATCCGCTGTTCATCCGCCTCTTCAAGAAGCTCCTTAAACCGCTTTTCCAGGTTCATTTTTAGACTTTCTTCAATTTGGGGAACCCTCTCTTTAATTTGATTATGATTTTCTATAATTTTATCTAGTTCCAGCAGAATGTTTTTCCTCGTCGCTTCACCTTCATGTTTCCTGCTGTTCTCTACATCGGAATAGACCTGATCAAGGGCTTCCTGTATCAGGGACCAGTAATTTTCCGGATCTTTTCCATGCGCAGTTCTTATAATGTCTTCCATTCTCAAAAGATGGGAAATGCGGACTGGTTCTTCAATACCGGCGATTAACGCTAACCGGTCTAAAGCCTGAGCGTAAGCGGAAACCGCCCCTTCATCAACCGAAATTACAAGATCCGACTCGGTATCGGTGATCCTGATAAACACCTCGATACGTCCCCGGCGCATTCTCTCGGAAAGATACTCCCGTATTTTCTGCTCCAGGGGATTCAGCTGATGCGGTAAGTTTACGGCGAGATCAAGATATCTGTTGTTATAGGTTTTGATTTCCAAAATCAGCGCAACGGTTCCCCGCTGTATCTCTCTAAAACCGTATCCGGTCATGCTTTTCATCGGTTCTCTCCTGTAAATTTTTTCATAAGCCGCAATCCGATCTTCCAGTTGTCGCCCGCGCCTAAGGTAAGAAACAGGTCTCCCGGTCTGAGGTAATCAGCCAGGAAAGAATCAGCATCATTAATATCCGGTAAATAGTATACTTCCTGCCGGTTATTTCTGATAACTTCATAAAGCATACCGTCTAAAGCCGGGTCGGCACCATTTTCCCGGGCGGACCCGTAGATCCGGTGAAGAATCAGGGCATCAGCATCGGTAAACGCCGTCGCGAAATCGTCCAGTAACGTACGGGTCCTCGTATAGGTGTGAGCCATAAAATCCACAACAATCCGCCGGTCTGGGTAAAACGTCTTGAATCCTTTTATGGTGGTAGAAATAGCGGTAGGATGATGGCCGTAATCATCAAAGAAAAGTATTCCCCCCTCATGACCTATAAACTCGCTTCTTCGTTTGGTCCCTCTGAAATTTTCCAGCGCCTTTACCGCGCCGGATAAACGGGGCCGGTAATCAAGCTTTAAGTGATTGGATATTTCTACTGTTAAGGCAAGGGCCGCCGCCGCGTCAAGGATAAGATGTTCACCGGGGATACTGAGCCGGAAAACTTTATCCAAGCCCCGAAGGCGGAAGTGATTCCAGCCGGGTGTTGATTTTTCAGTAAATATACGGAACGGCCCTTCCGCGGTCTTTCCGTACGGAACCAGGGAAATATCCGGCCGGGATGCGTGCAGTCTGCCTACACAACGCTTTACAGCATCCGAATCGGCATAGAATATCAACGAGCCGTTTCTCTGAATATTTTTTAGATATGACAGGAACGCGTCCTCCACATCATCGATGCTCTTAAAATAATCGGGATGATCCAGTTCCAGACTGGTAAACACAACCCATTGGGGGGAAAAATTGAGAAAATTTCTCCGGTATTCACATGTTTCCGTTATAAAAAACTGTCTCCCTCCTGCGTACCCCGTCTCTCCGTCAAAATCCGGAACCGATGTAGGCACCAGAACTGAACCGGGAAGACGGAGCGCCTTGACAAGTACTCCGGATAGAGCGGTCGTGGTTGTTTTACCGTGTATACCCGCGATACCTGCGGACGGCTGCCGGCGGGAGATACTGCCCAAAGCTTCAGGATACGTAAGAAGCGGAATCTTCTGTTTGACTGCTTCGGTTAATTCCGGATTCACCTCGGGATCATAGGCGGACGAGTATACAACTGAATCGGTGTCTGCAGGGATATTACCCGGCGCGAATGTTTCCATCGGAGAAATATTCATTTTTTTCAGCATTTCATCGGTAGGAAACACTTCCGGAGTATCCGACCCCGATACTGCCGCTCCCGCCTTAACCAGATATTCGGCTAAAGCAGTCATTCCTGTACCTTTGATGCCGACCATGTGAATTATAGAACCCTTAAGAGGTACCGGGAGTTCCGCTTGATCCATGCCGTATAATACCCGCTGTATCTTAATAATTCAACGGAAATTTCTGTTCCTTCTAAGGAGGGGCGGTATCAAGCCCGCTGGGCAAACGCTCGGTCCGTACGGAAATTGCCGCTCTAACCTTCCAAAGCATTCCCATAAAGGGTATTATTGGTACCGTTATGACAGGATCTGTATACGCGGTGATGGCCGCTTTATCACTTCTTCCCATCTCTGAATTACGGGGAGCTATTCCTTACGGAATTGCCAAGGGCGTACCCTGGCCGGGTGCCTATTTTTACTGCGTTTTCTTGAACGCCCTGCTCGGTCCAATCCTTTTTTTATTTCTCGGCACGCTGCACCGGCTCTTTTACCGGATCACGCCGTACCGGGTGATCTTCGACAAACTTATTCTCCGGGCGCGGAAAAAAGTCTCCGGGAAGGTGGAAAAATTCGGATATTTGGGAGTAATGCTTTTTGTCGCGATCCCGTTTCCTATCACCGGAGCATATACGGGAACTTTGGGGGCATGGGTGATTGGACTGGAACCGAAAAGAACGTTCCTGGCTGTCGCGGGGGGGGTATGCATTTCCGGCATCATCGTTACTCTCATCTCGGTTTTCGGTGTCGAAGCGCTTTCCATTTTTATTAAGCAGGCCTAACCAGCAATTCCCAGTCAACTCTCGTGTGATTCAGAATGAGTAATAATTACTTATAATATATGTATTTAGATCGGGTTGACCGGAAATTGCTGACGCCTAACTCTCCTCTTTAAACAGGAATACATCATCCGGCGAGATTTGGAACCATACCGAATCTCCCTCCCGGACCCTGTTTCCCGGACCCCGGAGCAGAAGAGAGACATTAATGCTCCCCGCAGCCACCTGCAGAAGTGACGACGCGCCCCGGTATTCACAGAAGATTACTTTGCCTTTAAAACGGTTAGGACCGGAACCGGGTTTGTCTGAGGTTAAAATGCAGTCTTCAGGACGGAAAAAAGCGGTCCACCTTCCCGGCCCGTAGGCGCCGGAACTACTAAAAATAGTACCGCCCCCATTAATTTGCGCTTTAACACCGCCGTTTTCCTTCTCTGCAGACAGACAGGGAACGAGATTTACCTCTCCGAGAAAAGAGGCGGCAAATGAATTAACCGGTGTCCGGTAGAGCTGCTCAGGAGTCCCCTGCTGAACCAGCCTGCCTTCTTTGAGCAGAAATATCCGGTCGGAAAGGGTTAAGGCCTCTTCCTGGTCGTGAGTTACATAGACGGTGGTTATCCCCGTTTCTTTGTGAACGCGGTGGATCTCTTTCCTGAGCCGCTGTCTGAGTTTAGTATCCAAAGCGCTTAAAGGTTCATCTAAGAGAAGGATTTTGGGATGTGATGCCAAAGCTCTGGCCAAGGCTATCCGCTGCTTTTCTCCCCCGGACAAACTTCCTATGCCGCGCTTTTCCGTTCCCGGAAGCCCCACCAATCCTAAATACTTCTTTATCCGCCGGGATATCTCCTTCTTGTCTAGATCCCGGGATTTCGGACCGTAACCCACATTTTTTCCCACCGGTAAATGGGGAAATAACGCGTAATCCTGAAACACCATCCCTACGCTTCGGTCTTGGACAGCGGTACGGGTAATATCATTACCTGAAAGAAAAACAGAACCTGAGTCGGGTTTTATTATCCCGGAAATGACATTCAAAACTGTTGTCTTGCCGCATCCGCTTGGACCTAGAAAGGTCACAAACTCTCCTTCCCGGATTGTACAGTCGAGGTGAAGTATAAAACTGCCGAGTTTTTTACGGATATTCTTAAGCTGCAGATACATACTGTCTCCCTCGTGTACTAAAATAATCAGCGCCGAAAAACGCCCCTGCCGAAAGAATAATAAGGATGACACCCATGGCGCAGGCTCCGAAATAATTATACGCTCCCACGTACCGGTAGATCACCAGCGGCATTGTCACTACCCCGGCGGAGTTGAACATGATGGTGGCATTCATCTCACCTGCCGATATAGCGAACGCGAAACTGCCCGCGGCAGCGATCCCGGGCTGTATAAGGGGAAACTCGATGGTCCGGAAAATTCTCCAAGGGGAAGCGCCAAGAAGGCCGGCAGCATGATTCAGGTTGGCCGGAATTTTAAGTAAATATGTCTTTACCGTGCCCAGCACGAAGGGATAGGCAATAACGGTATGAGCGGCAATTACCAGGAGGGGAGAAAAAAGTGTCTCCGGAAAAAACCTTATGATAAAAAGATACCCTAATCCGAGGACCACAGAACTGACACCCAACGGCATCATGGAAAGAGATTCAATAAGCCGATGTCCTTTTTCTCTCTGCAGAATAATTTGAGCGAGCAGAATCCCCAGAAGAAGCGAAACAATGGCGGTAGATACCGCGTACAGGAAAGTATTTGCCATCGCCTCCAGGGAATTACCCGAAGATGTAAAAAGTTCCCGGTACCACCGCAAAGTAAAAAGCATATCTCCAGCCCGGGTTGCGGGTTCCTGGAATGAGCGGATAACAACCGATAGAATTGGCCCGCCTACAACCAGAAACGCGAAAATGACATAAATAACCAGACCAGTCTTAAGCAGCCTGCTTGATGACTTCTCCGGCGGAGCGAGCTGGATTCTCTCAGGAGCGACCTGGGATCCTCCGGAAGAAAAACGGGTAAACACCCACATCATGGACGCGGTAAGTACTACCTGTACAGCACCCAGCGCGGCTGCTTCCTCGATATTTACAGCAGTTACAGTCAATCGGTATATCTCCACTTCCATTGTTGTAAACTGGGGACCGCCGGCGAGCACCAGAATGATAGCAAAACTTAAATAGCAAAAGAGGAAAGATAGAAACCATGCCGCGGCAATCGGAGGAAGCAGCCGGGGAAGAACCACGGTACGGAATTCACGGAACTTCCCGGCGCCCAGTGCCCTGGCCGCAAATCTTTCCTGAACAGGGACTGTCTCCCAAACTCCTGAAACCGTCCTCAGAACCACCGGGAAATTGTAAAAGCCGTGGGCCAAAATAATCGCGCCGAAGTTATACAGAATTCTCAAGGGAGGCGAAGAGGAACCGGTCAAACTCATAAGGGCCCTGTTGAGAATACCGTTGTTTCCGAAAAAAATAATAAACCCCAGTACAACCAGGATCGCGGGAAGTATAAAAGGCACGGTGGCCAGAGCGTTCAGCACCGACTTCAGTCTGCCTGTGGTTCTGGACACCAGGAAAGCTCCGGGTAATCCGAGAACCAAGGCAAAACATGCGCTGACCGCCGCCTGGAAGAATGTGAACCCGATAATTCTCAGGAAGTAGGCAGAGCTCAAGACGGCAGCAACTTTCGACAGGGGGAATTCTCCCGCGAAGACTCCTCTGAAAAAAACAATCCCCAGGGGCAGAAAGAAAAAAAGGATCAGGAATACCGCAATTGCCCCTAAAGATATGTATCTTCTCATCTAATTTTACCCATCATTGTTACCCAACTCCGGATTAGATTGTCTAAAGGCGTCTCGAGCTGTTCCGGATCCAGAAGAATTGATTCTTCCGGGCGCGGAGCATAATCGTACGATTCGGGGAGAGAGATTCCCGGAACAACCGGAAACATCCAGTTGGTAAGGGGAATCACCGATTGGAATTCAGCAGAAAGAGCAAAATCGATAAACAATTCCGCCGCCTCCCGGTTCTTTGCTCCGGCTGTTATACCCAAACCTTCGATCTGCATATAATGACCTTCGGGGAAAACCGCGGCCCGATACCGGTCGGTGTTTTCATATTCGACATGGTACGCCGGACTTGTAGTGTAGCTCAGTACCAGGGGAGCTTCTCCTTGGGTAAAGAGTCCGTAACCTGAATCCCATCCCTCGGTAACGGTGAGTATGGAAGCCTCCAATTTTCGGAAATACTCAAGATAACCTTGTTCACCGTATTCCGATATTACCCACAGAAAAAAACCGAGGCCAGGCGACGATGTCCTGGGATCCATCAAGATCAGAGAATTGCTGAACCGCTCGTCCGCTAGATCATCCATTGAGACAGGGGGATTTTCGATCCGTTCCGAATCATATATTACCGCGAAATAACCGTAATCAAACGGTGTAAGATAGCCATCCGGACTTAGATCCAGCTTTTCCGGAACGGCATCCATGCGGGGGGAGCGGTACTGTGCCAGGACCCCTTCTTTGAGTGCCCGGGGGAGCAGGTTATTGTCAATGCCGAGGATAATATCCGCTTGCGGGTTATCTTTTTCCAGAACTGCCCGGCTCAATACTTGACCGGCGTCTCCCATTGAGAGGAGTGTAACATCGATTCCGTATTTTTCTTCAAAAATAGGAATAACCACCGGACCCGGACCCCATTCTGAAACAAAGGAATCGTAAGCGTATATAACAAGGCCGCCGTTTCCGTCGTCGGTTTCATCATCCTGGACACCGGCCCCGAAAGCAATCACGGGAATCACAAATAATAAACATAAAATTAGTACAGATTTTTTCATATCAGTCCTCCTAAAAAGTTAAACCGGGTGTTGCCGGATTAAGGGGACTGACCGGAAGGCCGTCACGATCCCTACGCTGGCATTACCCAGATCAGGTTATATGGGTCGAAGACAATAACTCTTCCTCTCAGCCGTCTTTCCGGCTCCCCTTATATCTTAAATACAAAATATACTCATGACCGGTAAAGGTCAACAGAGAACAGCCGGTAACAGCAATTTCCGTGATCAAATTCGCATTAAAATTTATAAATTGTTTTATTAAAAGCAATTACATAAATCGGGAT
>CAYLLE010000019.1:0-41479 GCA_964384485.1 uncultured Spirochaetales bacterium
GGAAGATTGTGTTCTAAGTATAGTCCATTTCATGAAAATCTCAAACATTAAAGCTGGTTTAACGTAAAAAAGACCGCCCAAAGGGGCGGCCGTTGAATCTTTTTGATCAGAATTTGTCTACCAGCTCCATTCCCAGTCTGTTATTTTCACAGCGCCGTAATCTTCATCATACCAGTTGGAATTAAAATAGAGTATGTCGTCGGTCGCGTCGGTTGTGGCTCCCTCATCCAGGAGTCCCGGATAGATGAGGAGTCGGTAATCAGAAGTTCCCTGGAAACCCGCGGGAAGTACTATACGGATGACGTTGTCCTCAGGCTGGAGAAAAGCCGCTTCCGACAGATCCAGGTGTACAATGTCAAGATTGTTGTCGAAGTTCCCCGCATTCCATCCAAATTGCGGAAGGGCGTTATCCTGCCCCCAAATATTCTCGTACGAAATACTGACTGAGGATAGATGTTGAGTCGCGTATAATTCCACATATTTGTCTTCAACAGATCTCGCCCGGATAACATCCGGCAGTTCGCTATTTAATTCATTAATTACGCCGGAAAGATCATCTTCGTTCGAATCCAGCAATACATGGTGCTGGGTCCCTTCCACGGTTACCGTAAACTCAGCGTGATCCAGATACTCCCAGTCGTACCCACCTGAAAGATCTTCAGTTCCCGTTATATAGAAATTATTAGTCTCCTCAAGGATACCGATGAAATCAGCCGAAGCATTCTTTACCTTGGTCCCTTCGAAATGCATCTCCACCCATCGGCTGTATTCATCACCGCCTACGGCTAGTCCGTCCGCCACTTCTTTTGCTGTTCCGCTGTATGTCCATGCGTCTTCCCCCACGTAGGTTCCGGCGGCAAGTCCCAGGGTCGCCAAGGCGTCTTCAGGGTCTCCCGCGGCAAGGGTGAAGTAGTTGTCGTCACCAATATAGTCAGCGTCATCAAACACGATTTGCACATACATGCCGCTTACGGTATTCACGGTAAAAATGGTGCCGTCCCCTACCGCGGTATCTATGGCAGTTTCCAGATCAGTCACAACGTCGGCTAAATCACCGGCATTCGTGTCGAGCGTAACCGTATAAACAGTGCCGCCGTTATAAGAGATGTCGAATGTTTCATTTGTGCCGGTCCAGTCGTGCCCTCCCGTCAAATCGACGGTGCCGGTTACACCGGCGTATTCATCGGCCTGATCTACCAGAATGGAATCGTGGGCTTCCGGTGTTTCGAAGGAATCATAATACCTTTCATCTTCGTCATTTTTCGTGCTTAGTCTATGTATGAATCCATTAACTGATTCGCTTTCTGCGATGTTGTATAAATCAAAGTTCAGCCAATAGATTTCCCCTTGTTCAAACTCACTGTCAAATGTAAATGTCAGCTCACCGGTTGCATCATTATAAGCAGTATCGGTTGGAGTTAGCGCTGTCCAGGTACCATCCGAGGCTTGCGAGAAAAATGAGAAACCAGGACTTAAAGAATCGACAGTCATCCGGTCTGTTCCAAGTGCTGTATTTAAGACATCAAAAACAATTGTTGTACCACCATCAATTAAAGGCGACATATTAACAACAGTTAATGCTGCCCGTGGATCTCTCGGATCGCCCGCGGCTGCCACGGGAGCACCTGCTACAGTGATATAACCGTAAAAATCGTCCTGATCCTCGTCGGTTTCTCCCTGAAATGAATCTCCATCTTCGTTCAGAGTTACCATCCCGCCGTTAGCTGTCAAGGTACCGGCGATGATATGTACTTCCAGCTGAGTTGAGACGGTGGTTCCGGAAAGATCAAGCGTGCCGGCCACCGAACTTCCGCCGCTTCCGTCTGGAACTACGACCGGATCGGAGATGGTTAACTGTTCTCCCCTGGTGTACGCGCCGTCAGCCGCAGCGGTATCGGTAAGTTCATATACCACGATACCCGCGGAAATAGTATCCGCGTCCACGACCCCGTTGGCAAAGGTGACCTTGAACTGCTGATCCGCGAACGGAGCAAGACTATCAGAGTCAAGAGTCACACCCATATCATCTATCGCGCTTGCGGTATTGTTTGTGTCAACCGTCTCTGCTTCGGTATTGATTTCCGTTATCTCCTCGTCACTTAAATTTGTAGTTCCGCCGAAAAGGCTGAACTTCGGCTTACAGCCGGTTAAAGCGACCAGGAGGAGCGCACTTGTTATCATTAAAAAAATTAGCTTTTTCATAAGCGTATTACCCTCCTTATTAAAACCGTATGGTCATTTCCAGGTACCATTTGCTCAAATCCCAGAGATTACCGCCCTCTGTTTTTAGATCCAGGTACATATCTTCACTAAAGAAGAAAGTCATTCCTGCTTCATAGTCTACCTCAAGAGACCCGGATATCTTGTTATACTGTGCCTCCTGGGGCGGAGTTGTATCGATATCGTAATCGGTTTCCACAGCCGCCGCTCCGTTCGTTGAGGTGGTTTCGGTAAATTCGACAGTTCCTGATGTTGTCTCAGTCATTGTCTGCTTATTGATCATTTCGTTAGTAAAGAAACTGCCCAAATTGATGCGGAGCTTTTCCGGGACCAGATAAAACTGGGTACCGATAGAAACTTGATGCTCCAGTACAAAATTTTTTATGGTGGATGATTCACCGTTCCGGGTCACTGTCCGGGTGACAACATAATCGTCCGGATCGTCACCGTCGGTATTCCCGTTAACACCGTCTCCGTCCTCATAAGTAGTAACCGATTGGGCGCCTCCGGTATAGGAGCTGGTGCTGCTCCATCCGGTTAAGTTGGGCGCGTACCCAACTGCAAACCGGAAAATATCACTTGGTTCAACAATTAGGTTTACTTCCGGTTCCACATTCCAATAGCTATACGAATGTTCTTGTGCCTGATAAGCCCTGGTCGAGGTTGTTGTAGTTTCGAACACATCGGGAGATGTTTCATTTACCGTATAGGTCGTTTCATAAAAATCAGAGGCGTAGCCTGAAACTGTCTGGGCTGTACCGGTAAGGTCGGTATAGGGTGTCTTATAAGTGTAAAACCCCAACTCGCCGGATACACCCGCTTCCAATGTTACGGGTGTTTCAAACGGCAGAGGAGTCGTGATTCCCGCGTTTAAAGATGGGATCATTACTGTACTGGAAGTATCTTCGGTTGCGGTCCGGTAAGTATATTGTTCCAAATCTGCAATCTCTACAGCCGTATTTCCCTCTAACGCTGTTGTGGGAGTATATGACGGATATCCGGATGTCGTATCTATCGAATATGTTTCAAAAGCGGCTGATTCACCCAGGTCCCGCAAGTACAGATTGAATCCAATATCACCCCAAAGACTCAAATTGCCGAGGGGCACAAATACGCCAACAGTCAGAGTGTCGGAAAAAACTGAATATTCATTAGTCCCCAAACCGTATTCTTCGCTAATCATTGAAATTGGTTCAGTTCCTCCGGGCTCCCTGGTAGTAACCGTTGTTGCCGTGTTTGTGGCTGTATCCACTTCAGGTGCCGAAAAAGACGCGGCTGTGGGCATAATAAAACTCGGCGCGTACGTTCCATAATAAGAATCGTTATCGACTAACAATGTATTTTTTATACCTAAGGTAATGTCACCCAAAGACAACCCCAAAAGGAGTTCGGCTCGGTTGTATATTACATCCCGATACCCTATCTGTACCGTATCCGTCTCCGTTATCGTTTGAATGGCGCCGGTACCGTCCACGGTATATTCGGTATCACTTGTCTGGATAATGGAGTTATTGCTCGACAGTGTTCCATCCGTGTAATTTCCGCCCCGGTAATTTAGCCCAAAGTATAAACCTCCCAGGGGAAGTCCGATTCCCCCTTCGAAATAGGTGTCGCCTCCAGGCAAATCCAGCTGGAGAAATAACACCCCGCTTCCTAATTCACCCCAGTATATGGGGTCCAGGTACCGGTCTTGATCTTCTCGAAAGATGTTTGTTACGTCGCGGGTAAAAGACGGAGCTGTTGTGTCCGCAAACGCTGTCATGGACAGGACAAGAAGAAGAACCGGCAGTAACCATACTGCGCGTTTCATAAGCCCTCCTAATTTAAAAGAATTTCATATCTCTAGTTTAAGATATCGCAGTTAAAAAAAAAAACAACTGGATTTATTACCTAAATGGTAATAAAAATAGAGTGCTACGAAACGTGGACATAAAAAAGCGTTAAATTATTTAAATAAAAGGAAAAAACTAAACGGGAATGAAATCGAATTTCGGATGGATATAATCGATTACGCAGTAAAAAATAATTTTGAATTATGTCCACGTTTCACGACACTACCGGTAAAACCTGTATCCGGCGCCGCGGACCGTCCGGATATGCCGGGGATTCCGGGTATCACCCATCTTTTGACGTATCCAGGCAATGTGGACATCCACAGTACGGGTGGAAGGAATCGCCTCGTATCCCCATACCGCGTCCAACAGCTGATCCCGGCTCAGAACCTTTCCCCGGTTCTCCACAAGGTAAGCCAGAAGACGAAACTCCTGAGGGGTTAGATCAAGAGGCTTCTCGTCTTTATAGAGTTCCATTGCATCAAAGTCGAGTCGGAAATTTTCAAAGGTGAATTCTCCTTTCGAGGCTGCCGTTCCATTCCGCGCCCTTCTGAGAAGAGCTTCCATTCGGGCTAGAAGCTCCATCATTTCAAACGGCTTGGTCAGGTAATCGTCAGCACCGATTTTTAGGCCCAGAACCCGGTCGGTTACCTCGCCTTTTGCCGTCAGCATAAGGATCGGGTAGTTGACCATATTTGCCCTAAGATCACGGCAGATACTTAACCCGTCTTTTCCGGGCAGCATTAGATCAAGAATTAAAAGATCATAGTCACCTTCGGAAGCTTTTCTATATCCCTCTTCTCCATCCCGGCTTACATCAACATCGTAGTCCTCTTTGACAAGCCTGTCCTGCAGTGTCATTACCAGGCTGATTTCATCTTCTATTAAAAGCACTTTGTGTTTCATTCCCGCTTCCTTTCCGGAAAAGTTATTCTAAATAATGCTCCGCCTTCCGGTTTATTTTCCGCGGTGATCTTGCCTTCATGAAGTTTGACAATTTGCTGAACCAGGCTGAGGCCGACTCCGCTTCCCGGAATCTGCTTTTCCATGGACCGTTCTCCCCGGTAAAAAGGATCAAATATTTTTTTCACCTCTTTTTTGGAGAAACCGGGACCGTTATCTGAAACCGTGATTAGGATTGTTCCGTTTTTCTCCTGGCGGGTCATTTTAAGTTCCACCGGTGATTCTCCGTGTTTCAGGCCGTTGGAGAGCAGGTTTTCAAACATGCTCCGGAGAGATTGAGCATCACCGGAAATTTCATAACTTTCCTCACCGGCCATAAAGTTTATACTGTGATCATTGATTGATGATACCCGTCTGACCGCGGACTCCGCTATTTCCCGGAGCGAAACAACCGACCAGTTCCGTTTGATCCGCTCAGACTGAAATCCGGCGTACAGCAGAACCCGCTCCACCATGCCGGTCAGCCGGGCTCCTTCGCGACGGACCAGCTCTCCATATTCCTTTATGCGACCGGGGTTCGTCACAATTCCTTCCGCCAGATTTTCTCCGGCTGAAAAAAGGGCGGAGAGGGGTGTTCTTAGTTCATGGGAAACACCCGCTACAAATTCCCGCTCCCTGGCGGAGAGGAATTCCGAACGCCGGTAAAGAACATACATAACGGCAAGGCTGATGACAAGGATACCGATGATCCCGAAGGCCAGCACACTGTTCCGGATTCTATTATGATATACCGCCGCCTCCAAAGATCCAGCCTCATGCACGACCCCGACGTACCATCCGGTAGCACCGCCCTCTCCATCCTGAAGCTCCAGAAGCTGCTCGAATTTTGTGATATTTTCCCGAATCTCATCTTTTATCGATTCACCATCGGTATTATTAGACAGCCAGCTTAAGAGCATGGGAGTTCCCAATCCTTTAGGCAGGGCGACATCTCCCATGAAATCGGGAAGCGCTTCTATACGGGTCAACGATACAGGAGAAAGCACTTTTGATACAGCATCATAATAACCGGTGAGTTTTCCGGTACGGCTTTCCATAGGATAGAGGATTGCTTTATTTGAAGAATCGTAAACAGTCACCGAGTACTGCTGACTGTGGGCATCTTTCCCGAAGAAGTGATCTACGTAATATGGAAGAACCTGAGACTTAAGTACATCCATATCAAGTTTTATCAAGATCGAATAATCAGATAATACTCTACGGAATATTCTAGTTTTCTGAGAGTTTAACAGAGTAATTCCCATATTTTCTTCCAAGTCTTTAAAAATTGGAATGAAAAGTTCTCCTTTACTGAGTTCCAGATATCCCAGAGAGGCTGAGAAAATTTCGCCGAAAACATGGTTAGAAAAAACCTGGGGATCTGTTTCCAGAACCAGATTTTCCGAACTCTTTTTCAAAATAGTTTCAACCGAATTTTTTTCCATCCCCCGGATTATATATACCTCTGCGATCAAATCGGGAAAACGGGTATGTTTTCTCCAGGTATCATACCGCTCGATCACCGCGTCACGGGGATTACCGCGGAGGGGCTCGCTGCCGTTAAAGTGAAATATCTGCCACAGCACGGTTACTTCCAGATTGAAATTATCACGGAATTGACGCACCGTTTCCTGAAGGCTGATCCGCATCCGCTGGTTTTCAAGCTGAGCGACCTGTCCTATCCACCGGTACTGCATGACACCCAGAAGAACAACGCCGCCGAGCATAAGAATGAGCAGAATGGTAGTAAGCGCGTATTTATGTGTACTCATATGGGCAAGTTTATCAAGTTTTAATCCCGGAAGCCACGTTTCTTTTTCAGTTTAACATACTTAACATTTCTTTACATTTCCATAACCAAAGACTTGAATTGATGCTGTACTATCAGAATCAGCAAGGAGAGTTAGAGCGGCAATAACCCCGAGAGAGATTGCCTGCCTGCTCTTATTATATAGATTTACCATTTCCATACGTGGTCCGCTGGTACCCCCCGGCGGACCGCGGGAAATGGTTTTTTTATAAATAAAACTCGACAAAGCGGAGAGTTTAAGGTATTGTTAAATAGTGCTATTTACATAACATGGGGGTGGGAGATGAAAATTAAAACTGTTTTACTGGTTATACTGCTTCTGACCGCAGTGATAATTCACGGACAGGAAAATCGATGGACAGTGGAAGAAGTTGTAGAAGCCGGTCTTGCCGAAAGCAGCAGTGTTGAAGAAGCCGAAGAAACGGTCCTTGACCGGATGCACGATATTTCCGCGGACAAATTCTACAACGACATCGGACTATCTCTATCCGGTTCAGTCTCCGGACAGGTAACCGACCCGATAAATACCGGAAAACTTTCAGGCAGTGTGGGTTTATCTGTGCCGGTTTCACCGCAAGTGAGTTTAAGTTCATCTCTCAACTCCGAGCTCCGGTACGGGTTTAATCTATCTGTTAAGCCCTTTCTTAGAAGCACCAAAAAGGGAGACTTAGAAAACAGCTACCAGCGCGCTCTTATAGCTCTCGACACTACCCAACTCGAAACTGAGGTATCGATCCGCAAAGCATACATAGACACTGTTCTGGCCGTCATGGCACGAGAGCTTTTAGAACAGGAAACCCAGATTAAAGAAACAATTTTCGAAATGAAGCAGTCCATCTTCGAATCGGGACGAAGTTCCCTGGACAGTGTAAATAAAGCGGAATCGGATTTTCTGAGTACCAAGCGCAGGCTGATGCAGGCTGAGCTGACAGAATACCGGATGCGCCGGGAACTGCAGGCAATTACCGGTACCGACATGACTGCTGCCGTCCTCGCGCCGATAGAAGGGGCTATTCCGGTCCTTGACGGGGATAATATCGACGAAATCATTTCCGACAGCATCGCGGTGAAACTGTTGGAGATGGAGCTTGATGCCCTTAGACGGCAGCTTAAAGCGACACCGGGTTTTGATCCCTCTGTATCTATTTCGGGCAGTGTAAACGGCGATATTGATGACCCCGCAGGAGGACCGATGTTTTCTCTTGGAGTAACGTTAAATCTTTCTCCAAGATCATTCGATACCTATGAGCGGAGCGCACTGCAGGAAGATATCGAAGATAAAATTGAAAATATTGAAGAAAAAAAGTATTCCTTAGAAACTTCCTTAAAAACGGCTTTGATCAATTACGAAATCAAGCAGTTCTATATCGAAGAAATGGAACGGAATCTGGAAAACCAGAAAGCAAACCTGGAACAGACAAAATACCTGTACGAAATCGGTGAAAAACTGCAGCTTGATATCCTGAGCGCGGAGCTTGCCGTAAAAAACGCGGAGCAGGCTCTTAGAAGCGCCAGATACGACATCCTCCGGGCATATTATGACTTCCTGGTTCTTTCCCGATAGGCTTTCCGGTCATGTTCCCTTCCGTGAATAACAGAGGGAACAAGACCGAGCATTACAAAAAGAATTAACAGCAGGGACCCGTAAAGCAGAAGTATCGAATCGTACGGTGAAAATAGTCCGCCCGAAAAACTCCACGTCTCCTTCAGGAGTCCCAGCTCAAGAATTCCGGAAACAAAGAATCCGCTTAACGCGATACCGGCCCACTGAAAGGTGGACACCACGGCGGTAGCAAGGGCTTTACTTTCCATCTTCACCAGGCTGAGCATTTCGGTCGTCAGGGTCACCGAGGCTGTGGCGTACACAAATCCGTAGCAGAAATGGAGAATCCCGTACATTGCATAGAGGGCATCCCGGTCCCCTGGTCGGAACAAAAACGAGATCATGACCGCGGGAAAAGCGAAGTGAATGAATATGAAAAACGGCCGGCGTCCCGTCTTGTCCATCAGCCTTCCTCCAAGAAGAAACCCGATTAAAGATCCGACAAGTGTGACATTAGAAAACGTTACGGTCAGTCCGTTAGAAAAACCTAAGAACTCTTTTTCCAAAAGGTTAAAGAGCTGGGGAGACGCCGCGGTAAAGAGAAAAATAATAAAGACATAGGTTACATAAGGCACCACATGCCTGGCAGCAAGAACATTCTTGAGCGTTCTAAAAAAGTTATTTTCCCGGGATGCGGTGTTCTCCAGTTCCGGAATGTTTAAATATAGAAGAAAACGTCCGATTAGAAGGAGGGTCACCATGAAAAAAACAATTCGGAATCCCAGAAGGCCCGCGGTTAGGGATATGATTACCGTAAATCCGGCGGTATATAACACCGAGGCTGTCTGCCATGAAAAACGGAGTAATCCGAAAAAACTCCCTCGGCGATAAAAAGGGATAAGCGGTTCGATGAGGGCAAACCATTGAGAGGTAAAGAGGGCAGCTCCGATTCCGAAAATTACAATCCCGCATACAATGATCAATTTAGCCTCACCGGCCTCAAAGAGACTTGATACCAGGATAAATATAAAACCGGATATACCGGAAAATATACCGATGTAGCCTATTTTCTTTTTACCGTACCGGTCCGAAAGTAGCGCGCCCGGAATCAGTGTTAAAGTGATTACGATTTCCATGATAGCGGATATGGTGAATACCAGTGATGATTTAATACCCAGTTCTTTAAGATATACAACGAAAACTCCGTTGAATTTGATTGTCTGCATCCCGATGGAGCCGAATATCTGAGCAGCGATTATTGCAAGCAATTTTTTGTTCAGCATGGAAGCACAATATCAAAACTGCCCTTTTTACAAAAGGGCTGGAGGATAATTTCTTAATGCGGTTTGCCTATCCCACGATATTTTGTACCTTTAACCATATAAAAAAGAATTAGAAAGGGGTATAGAAGCATGAACAATTTGGCAAAGAACATAAGAGATCAGCTCGCCACAGTTCTGGAAGGCAGGCTTGGTCATATTACATTTACAAAGGCCGCGGAAGGCTTCCCGCCGGACCTCCGCGTTGCACGGGTTGAGAATCTTGACCACACCGCGTGGGAACTGGTTTACCATATGCACGCGGCACAGCGGGATATTCTCGAATTCATCAGGAATCCGGATTACACCTCCCCCGATTTTCCTTCCGGATACTGGCCGAAAAATGAAGGCGACCCTACCGAAGAAAGATGGTACGAAATAATCGACGCGTTCCACGAAGACATGGAAACTCTTAAAAGGATGGTTCAAGATCCCGGTGAAGATCTTTACACACCCTTTCCCCACGGTACCGGCCAGAATCTCTTCCGGGAGGTGTTAACCCTGGGCAATCATAACTCGTATCACATCGGACAATTTGTGGATCTCAGGATGCTCCTTGAGGTACCGGTAAAGGACTGGTAACGGCTGAATCACATGCTTTCCGCCCGGAAGGGTTTTCCAAGGAATCCGGCCAGGGCTTTCCCCATTTCTTCAAGTTCCTCCCGGGAAGCACTGTCTTCCAGGAATATCCGTTTTTCAGCAACATCAATGATCATGCGGTGGAGAAATCTCCTTTTATCCACATACTTTTTGAAAGGACTGTATTCATCGGATTTCCGGTCCGCGAAACCCGAAGCCAATGTCACCGTCTGAAGAACAACCGCCTCAACCGAGTCCAGGTCGAAAGCCGTGGAAGCCCAGATTTTGACCGGACCTAACCTGCGCTGGATTTCACCCGATCCCGACACACGGTTAAAAAGTACCGTCCGGTTCCATGCGGCAGCTCCGCCGGTTAAAACGAGTATGAAAAAGTAAAACACCGTACCGGGAATTTCAGATTTTTCTATCCCGCTTCCTATACCGAAAAAAAATGCTGCTGATAAGAGGAGAAAGATACTCAAAAAGAGAAGCCGTTGTGACGGTTTCGTTTTAAGCGCGAAGGTATTCTCTCCGGTGTACCGGTATGTCAGCTTTGCCTTTAGGGGAATCATCCGTTCGGAGGATTGTGACAGGAAATCACGTGACCGTTCTGATCTTTTCCGAGCTCAGGCTTCACCTTTGAGCAAATATCGATCCGATAGGGGCACCGGGGATGGAACGTGCATCCCGGAGGAGGATTGACCGGACTGGGCACATCTCCTTCCAGGATAATCTGTTCGGATTTCACGTTGGGATCGGCCACGGGGACAGCCGAAAGGAGTGAAATCGTGTACGGGTGTCTGGGATTATCGTAAAGACTTTTACTGTCCGCCAGCTCCACGATCTTTCCCAGATACATCACGGCCACACGGTCCGAAACGTACTGCACCACACTCAGATCGTGGGCAATGAAAACATAAGTCAGATTAAAATCATCCTGTAAACTTATCAGGAGATTCAGGATCTGTGCTTGGATAGAAACATCCAATGCCGACACCGGTTCATCACAAACCACCAGGGACGGAGTAAGGGCGAGGGCCCGGGCAATTCCGATCCGCTGCCGTTGGCCGCCGGAAAACTCATGGGGATATTTGTTCGCGGCGCCCCGGGGAAGGCCTACTTTATCCAGGAGCTGCATCACCATGCTTTCCAGTCCCTTCCCTTTGTATTCACCGTATTCCGCCGGACCTTCGCCTACTAGGTCTTTGACAAGCATTCTCGGGTTAAGGGATGCCCAGGGATCCTGAAAAACCATCTGGATTTTTCTCCGGTTCTGTTTGAGCCGTTCTTTTTCCATACACAGGAGATCCCACGGTTCAGCCTTCGCGTCAGCTTCGGCCTTGAGTTGTTTCGCTTTTTCCCGCAGCTCCTTTACCTTATGTTTTGATGCTGATGTATCGTCCTCAGAAGCGACCGTATCGGCTTGCTCGTTGAGCTTTTCTATTTCCCGGTCCATCTCGATAACTTCCTGCATTATCTGTTCATCCGGTTCTATAAATGCTCTTCCACCCTCGGGATCATACAGCCTGATAATGGACCGTCCTACGGTGGTCTTTCCGCATCCCGATTCTCCTACCAGACCCACGGTTTCACCGGCGTTCAGACTAAAACTAACCCCGTCCACAGCCTTGAGCATAAGCTTCTTGGAAGAAAAAGCGCTTGCTTTTACGGGAAAGATTTTTTTTAGATTATGTACATTAAGAAGTAGGTCACTCACTTGGCGGCACTCCGTTTTTTCTTTTTCTTTTTGTCTTTTACTTCTTTTGGTTCGTATGTGTCTTTCCTCTCTTCATCGGAGTGCAGATAACATCGGACCTGCTGGTTGTTGCCCATATCAACTAAGGCCGGTTCCGCTTCATGACATTTAGGCATCACCTGGGGACATCGAGGCGCGAACCGGCAGCCTTTGGGAAAATTCCTCGGATCCGGGAGTGTTCCCGGAATCGTCCGGAGAAGCATCCTCTTTCCCTCGGCGCTCCGCTTCATGTCTCCCAATACGGGAATGGAACTCAGGAGCCCCTGGGTGTAGGGGTGGAGAGGTTTGGCGAATATCTGTTTAACCGGGGCCGATTCCACTACAACGCCGGCATACATCACCATCACCCGGTCGGTGAAGCTGGCGATAACCGCTAAGTCATGGGTGATAAACATAATAGAAGAATCGGTCTTTTCCTTGAGTTCGCGCATTAGTCTTAAAATTTGGGCCTGGATGGTAACGTCCAGTGCGGTGGTGGGTTCATCGGCAATCAAAATGGACGGTTCGCACGCCATTGCCATAGCTATCATCACCCGCTGCCGGAGACCTCCGGAAAGCTGAAAGGGATATTCGAATACCCGTTCCCGGGGTTCGGATATTCCAACCAGGTCAAGAAGCCTGGCGCATTCATCGACGGCTTCTTTCTTCTCCATTCCCCGGTGAAGCTTGAGTACTTCTCCAATTTGAAACCCCACGGTAAAAACCGGGTTTAGAGAAGTCATGGGCTCCTGAAAGATCATGGAAACATCGTTTCCCCGGATCTTCCGCATCCTTTCTATGGAAGCATCCAGGAGATTTTCGCCTTTAAAAAGAATTTTTCCGGTTTCGATTTTTCCCGGAGGAGATGGGACAAGCCGCATAATTGAAAGGGACGTGATCGATTTTCCGCATCCCGATTCACCGACAATCCCGAGAACCTCCCCTTTTTTAACGGTAAAATCCACCCCGTCCACAGCTCTGACAAGGTGATCGTGCATATGAAAATAGGTCCGCAGCTTTGAAACTTCAAGTACGTTTTCCATCAATAATATTTCCTTATTCGTTCTAATGTTTACTCCGCGGGTCCACGGCATCCCGGATACCGTCGCCGAAGAAATTCCACGCCATAATGGCGACAAAAATCGCGAACCCGGGGATAAGAATCCACGGATACTGCATCATGACCCTGGTATTTCTTGCGTCGGCCAGCATGAGTCCCCAGCTTGCCTGCGGTTCGTTTATACCCAGTCCAAGAAGGCTGAGCGAGGATTCTCCCAAGATATAGCTGGGAATGGATATGGTAACCTGAATGATCACAAAAGACAGGGTGTTCGGAAGAATGTGTTTCCTCACAAGTTTCCAGTTCGAAAGTCCCATTGTTCTGGCGGAGAGCACATAATCTTCATTCTTGATAGAAAGCACAAGTCCACGGATTATCCTTGCAAGGCCTGCCCAGCCGATGGCGGATAATATCATAACAATCAGCAGGTACACCTGTATCGACGTGAGTGAGGTAGGAAATGTGGCCCTTAATGTAAAGAGCAGATAAATCGCCGGGAACGCTATCACGATCTCACTCAGCCGCATGAGGATGTTGTCCACAATGCCGCCGAAATATCCGGCCAAACCTCCGATGATGAGTCCCAGGGTAAATGAAATCAAGGCGCCAAGAATACCTACCGAAAGAGAAACACGGGATCCATGAAGAAGCCGGGACAGTACATCCCTCCCCAGCTGATCGGCTCCCAGAGGATAGTACCCACCGGTAGGTGAACCGAACAGGTGAACCCGGGTTGTGAAAAGTCCCAGGAACCGGTATGAAACCCCCTTGTAAAAGAACGAAAGAAAGTTTTTATTTCCTTTTGCAAGAATGAGTTCCAGAGGCTCTTCATCATCCACGATTTTCCGGGTTCCCACCCGGAAAACAATCCGCACTTCATCCATTTTATTCGATTCCATTTCGTCTATAGCCTTCGACAGCCGCTGAATGGCCTCATGACTTCTGGATAAGTTGTAATGCCCCGCGACATCGGAAAGGATCTTCTGCTTTCTGGCATAGGCTGTTTTATCCGTGGCGATGGATCTGAGTTCTTTGACCCCGGGAATAGGTTCCCTGCTAATGGCCCGGAGGGAATAAGGAGGAATGATGCTGTACGTTTTAAAAGCAGCGCTGGTCAGCATCATCTCATAGGAAAAGGGACGGAAAATCTTTTCTCCGTTGTCCTTATAACTCCAGTAAATTCCCGTGGGCGGATGGTACGACTTCTTTTTATCGGTCCAGGTCATGGTGTACGGTGAGAGGAAATCGGCAAAAAAAGCACAGAAATAAAGAAAAAGAAGGATCACCGCGCCGATTTTACCCAGGGTGTGCTTTTTAAATCTTCTCCAGTAAATAGACCGGAGGGACTCACTCTTCTGGGAAATCCATTCTCGTGCTTCCACCTCTTTTACATTTTGAATCGCCGGTGTATTCTTAATCCGCATCAGCTTATCCTTATCCTGGGATCAACAATGGCTAAAACGATATCCGCCATGAGATTTCCTAATACCAGTAACGCTACTCCGTATATAAGGCTTCCTACCACCAGGTACACATCCTGGGTCATAAGAGCCCGGAGAATCAGCTTACCCAATCCGGGCCAGCCGATCACCTGCTCCACCAAGGCGGAACCGCTCAAAATCGCACCGAACTGAAATCCAAAAATTGTGATCATTGGGTTGATGGCGTTCCGGAGGGCGTGTTTGAACACGACCGTCCGCTCTTTCAGACCCTTGGCCCGGGCGGTGGTGACGTACTGCTGTCCCATGATCTCCAGCATGTTCGCCCGCATGATACGGGTTAGACTGGCTGTTGCCGAGGTGGCCAGCACGAACACCGGCAAGATCATGTGCACCGCCACGTCGCCTATCCGGGCGAGGGGACTCATGATACCGTGGTCGATACTGGTCATACCTCCCAAGGGAAGCCAGTTCCCGGTATTCGAGATTATATATATCAAAATAAAAGCCAGGAAATAGTTGGGGATAGAAAGACCGAAAAACGCGAAAGCCGATATGCTCTGATCCTGCCACTTGTACTGATGGGTTGCGGCGTATATTCCCGCGGGAATGCTGAACCCCCATGCCGCAATGATGGTAGCTATGGAAAGAACCAGGGTATTGATAGCACGCTGATTGACCAGGACAAACACCGGTGCTTTGAAGTTTTCAGAATAACCGAATTCCCCCCGGACAGCATTCCAAAGATACTTGAAAAACTGAACAAACCACGGCTTGTCCAGTCCGAACTGGCTCCTGAACCGCTCCAAATCCTCCCGTCTCACATTCGGGTTCATCTCCATGGCGGTAAAGATATCACCCGGCGCAAGCTGAATCAGGGCAAATCCTATGGCCACCACGATGAGCAGAATCGGAACCATGTGGAGAAACCGGCGGAGGATAAAGGTGAGCATCATGGGACTTAGCCAGAGGAGGCGTACCAGCCACATGAAAAATTCGGTCAGCAGAAGAGCACCGAAAAACCCGACCCCCAGGGCCAGGGTAAAAAACAGAACAAGAGCGGCATCAGCTACAAACGTCCAACGCCAATCAAGGTTTTTCGTTATAGTCATCATTTCCTCAAAGTATCAGTGATTTTGCTTCTTATATGCACTTTACACGAAAGGACATATAACAAACCGGTACATACCCGATTACCGGGTATGTACCGAAATCGTAAAGTTTGAGTTTTTACTTTATGTAGAGTCTGTCAATTATACCATCCCAGCTGTAATAACTTACAGGATGGGGTTTTACGTTCCCGAATTTATTCCGGTACGCTTCCATTACTGCCGCATTAACGGTAAATGCCCAGGGAACTTCTTCGATCCAGATCTCCTGGATTGTCTGATATCCCCGTTTCCGCTGTTCTTCATCCAGGGTATTGTTGGCAACTTTCCATGCCTCGTCTACCCGGCGTTCCCAGTCCCGTCTCGGGGTTACCTGGTTCGGTTCCACCATGTGGAGGAATCCGCTGGAAGGATAAACATTGGCGCCGGAAATGGGGTCAACCGATCCGGTCAATCCGATGACGATGAGTTCCCAGTCGAAGGTACCCATAAGCCGATTAACCAGTGCGTTAAAATCTTCAGGTTTCGCAGTTATGTCCAGTCCCACAGCCTGTGCTTCCTGGGCGACCATTTCACAGATACCTTCCCGGACAGATACACCGGTGTTTGTCCGAACGGTAAGAACAATCTTGTTACCGTCGGGATCTTCCCGAAATCCGTCGCCGTCCCGGTCGATGTAGTTGATCTCATCCAAAAGCTGTTTTGCCGCTTCTGGATCATATTTGAAGGCCGCTTCTTCGGCGCCTTCCCAGTAGTAGGGAGATACCTGGGGGATAAAGGAGTACTGATGAAAACCGAATCCGTCCATCATGTTGGTAATGATGGTGTCCCTGTCGATAAGATGAGCCATAGCCTGGCGGAACTTCTTGTTGCTGAGCCAGGTATGCTGGGGCTCCGGTACTCCGCCGTCCCCTTCTCCTTCAATAGGATTCATGTTGAAGGTAAGGAAGTTGGTGCTCGCGGAAGGTCCAACGTCGTAGATGGAGAAATCACCCTCTTCGGTCTTATCTACCAGTACAGCAAAGTCTTCTCCCCGGAGAGGGTGAAAATCGGTTTCCCCGGCGTTGAATCTGGCAAGCTGGGTATCCTGATCTTCAACGACGACATACACCATTTCGTCCAGGTAGGGAAGCTGCTGACCCCACTCATCGGTAGCGTAGTAGTACGGGTTCTTCTTGAAAGCAATCCGCTGATTCGGTACATATTCGGTCAGAACAAAAGGTCCGTTACCGACAATCTTGGTAACATCGGTATCAACACCCCAGTAGGCATTAATATTTGAGTAGTCAACACCGTCCGGTTTTGACTCGACAACGATATCGTTTCCTTCTTCGTCTTTTCCCCATTCCCATTCATAGTCGTATCCCATGGACTCGTCCCATCCGATAAGGGGTCCGAAGATATGAATCGGCGCTGGTGCCTGGCCGCAGAGGTTGAATAGTCCGGCATATACGGTATCTATAGTTACGGAAAAGGTATAATCATCGATGAGTTTCCATTCACTGGGAATACCGTTTACGTAAAGACCGTCCTTCGCATTGGACTGAACATCCTCCCGGAGTACCACGTGGTTTACGCCGAAGACATAGTCTTTAGCGGTTAATGGAGTTCCATCGGACCATTTCAGGTCTTTCCGGAGATAGAAGGTGATGGTTTTCTGATCATCCGAAACTTCCCATCTCTCCGCAGTTTTCGGTTCGAATTCCAGAGTAAGCTGGTTTCTTCCAATAACGCCTGCATAAAGCATTCCGGTTACGTCGGTTGTGGAAGTTTCAGCCGCCACATAATTGTTGAACGATTTAGGATCACTGGTAGTAGACCGTACAAACCGTCCGCCGGGGTTTCCTTTTTCCCAGGCTGAATGATCGATCGACACCAGACCGCGCAGTGATTCTTCTTCCTCTTCACCGGTTCCCGCGCCTTCAACTTCTCCGCGCGCGAAGAGCGGCAGAGCTGAAACCGCAAGCAGCAGTGCGAGGGCGAATAGAAAATACTTTTTCATTATTCCTCCTTATAATAGAAACATGATATTTTGAGTTAGATTACCACAGGATACCGGGATAAGGCAAGAAAAAATTGCATAAAGCTTCTGAAACTAAACTGATTGCGTATAATTATTCAATTAACAGAGATGGAGATAAAAACCTTGCGGTAACAAATTAAAAGCCGCCCTCCGGAACGGAAGGCGGCTTTAGACCGACTATCGGGAATAGACGGGACGGGGAGTGTAATGAGTGTGGAGCAGCTTATGGGATTCTTCACTCAAGGGCTTACCGAGAAACTCCTTGTAGAGTTCCTGCACCGCAGGATTGTGGTGGGAACACCGGATGGCCGATTTTTTATCATCCTGATAGATACCGGCAATCCTTTTTTCCCGGATTTCATCGGTTGAGTTGTAGGGCTGCCCGCCTCCGGCTATACAGCCGCCCCGGCAGGCCATCACCTCGATGAAGTGATAGGGGGTTTCTCCGCCGGTCCGCTTCGCATGACGCACCTTCTCGAGGACCGCCTCTATGTTGGTCATTGAATGCGCAACCGCTACCCGGACTTCGGTCCCGCCGATATTGACGCTTCCTTCCTTAACCCCTTCCAGCCCACGGACCGCTTCAAGATCAACAGACTCAAGCTCCTTATCGGTAAGGAGATAATGCGCAGTCCTTACCGCGGCTTCCATAACGCCGCCGGTGGCGCCGAATATTGTTCCCGCGCCGGAATATAATCCAAGGGGATTGTCCGATTCCTCTTCCGGGAGATTCATAAAATCGATTCCCGCGGACTTCATCATCCGGCTGAACTCCCGGGTGGTTATTGAAACATCAAGATCCTGGAAGCCGGAAGAAAACATGTCCGTTCCCCGGGTTATTTCGTATTTCTTGCTGGTACAAGGCATTACCGAGACACTGAAGACGTTTTTCGGATCGATTCCCATTTTTTTCGCGTAGAACGTTTTGGTCAGCGCCGCCATCATCATCTGCGGAGATTTAGCGGTAGAAAAATTCGGAATCATGTCCGGATAATATTTTTCCATGTAATCCACCCAGGAGGGACAGCAGCTTGTGATGAGGGGAACCTCACCTTTCCCGTGGAGAAGCCGTTCCACCAGTTCGCTTCCCTCCTCCATAATGGTAAGGTCCGCGGTAAAGTTGGTATCGAACACCGCGTCGAACCCGAGACGCCTGAGTCCGGCATAGGCCTTTCCGGTCATGATCGTTCCCGGTTCAGCACCGAAGGCTTCCCCGATAGCGACCCGGACAGCAGGAGCGATCTGGACAACACAGTGTTTATCCGGATCGTTTAACGCTTCCCATACTTTGGCGGTGTCATCTTTTTCGTAGATCGCTCCGACAGGGCAGTGGGCGGAGCACTGACCGCACTTGATGCACGGACTTTCATTCAAAGCTACGTCGGCAGCAGGGGCGATTCTGGTTTCATCCCCCCTTCCGATAAACTCCAGAGCCCAAACATCCTGCATCTGCTGACAGACCCGGGCACACCGTCCGCAGAGTATACATTTCTCCGGATTCAGCACTATTGAGGGGGTGGAATCATCAGCAGGAATATCTTTAAGATCCTGCTTGAACGGAACTTCCCGGATTCCGAAATCTCCCGCCAGCTTCTGCAGCTCACAATTCCCGTTTCGGGGACACTGCAGACAGTCGTTGGGATGATTAGAAAGAATCAGTTCCAGCACCGTCCTGCGGACTTCCACGATCTCCGGATCGTGGGTAATTATATTGAGCCCCTCAGCTACCGGAGTTGTACATGCTCTGAGCATCTTGGGAGTTCCTTCCATCTTGACCACGCAAATACCGCACGCCGCCCAGGAGGGCAGATCGGGATGATAACAAAGGGTCGGGATATTTACGTTTACTTTTTTTGCGGCTTCCAGAACGGTAATACCTTCTTCCACCTGGGCCTGTAGGCCGTTTATTTTTATGTTAACCATCTTTTTCACGACGATTCACTCCATTTTTCTAGGTTTATTTACGGACGACTGCCTGGAACTTACACGCAGTGAAACATTCACCGCATTTTATGCAGGTCTCCTGATCAATCACATGAGGCTGCCGTTTTTCTCCCGAAATAGCGTTTACAGGACATCTCCTCGCGCAGAGCCCGCAACCGATACAGTTTTCCGGAAAGATTTCAAACGTTACCAAATCCTTACACTTTCCCGCGGGACACCGTTTCTCTTCAATGTGAGCCCGGTATTCTTCGGCAAAATAATGCATTGTGGAAAGAATGGGATTCGGAGTGGTTTGACCGAGCCCGCACAGGGAAGCCTTGGCCATGGCGTTTCCTATTTTCTTCATCGATTCCAGGGAAGCCATTGTTCCCTTTCCTTTGGAAATATCTTCCAGAATATTGTGGAGCTTTCTTCCGCCGGTCCGGCAAGGCGCGCATTTCCCGCAGGATTCATCAACACTGAATCCCAGGTAGTATTTGGACACATCAACCATGCAGTCATCTTCATCCATGACAATCATTCCGCCGGAACCCATGATTGAACCGAGTTCCTTGAGATGTTCGTAATCGATAGGGGTATCCAGCTTATCGGCAGTAATAACACCCCCGGAGGGTCCGCCGGTTTGGACCGCTTTAAAGGCCTTGTCGCCGATTATACCGCCGCCGATATCGTAGATAATCTCCCGGAGGGTCGTTCCCATTGGAACCTCGACAAGACCGGAGTTCCGGATTTTGCCGGTTAGGGCAAAGACTTTGGTCCCTTTGGACCGTTCCGTTCCGATTCCGGCAAACCAGTTTCCGCCCCGGGTAATGATCACCGGAATATTGGCGTAGCTTTCAACGTTGTTTATAACGGTTGGTTTTCCCCATAAACCGCTGACTGAAGGAAAGGGCGGTCGAGGTCTGGGCATCCCGCGCTCACCTTCCATAGATGAGAGGAGCGCCGTTTCTTCTCCGCAGACGAATGCTCCGGCTCCGAGTCTGAGCTCCAGGTCGAAAGAAAACCCGCTTCCCAGGATATTTTCTCCCAGAAGTCCCATGTTTCTGGACTGCTCGATAGCCTTCTCGAGCCGTTCAATTGCCAACGGATACTCCGCCCTGATGTAGATGTATCCCTGATTAGCACCCACGGTGTGACCGGCGATGGTCATCGCTTCCAACACGGTATGAGGATCGCCCTCCAGGGTACTCCGGTCCATATAAGCGCCGGGATCACCTTCATCGGCATTACAGACCACATATTTAACATCCGATTCCGGCTCCTTGGTCAGGTTCCATTTGAGCCAAGTGGGAAACCCTGCTCCTCCGCGGCCCCTGAGACCGGATCGCTTCAGCTCTTCTATAACCTCTTCCCGGGACATCTCGAACAAAACCTTTTCTAAAGCGGCATACCCATCCCGGGCGATGTACTCTTCAATATTCTCCGGATTAATGATTCCGCAGTTCCGCAGAACCACCCGGAACTGCTTTTGATAAAAGGCCATCTCGTTAAGATCGACCAGCTTTTTGTTGCTGTCCGACTCGTAGAGAAGACGGTCCACCTGCCGGCCTTTGATTATATGTTCAGCAATAATTTCAGAGGCGTCCTCGGGAGTTACCTCCACATAAAACGCGTTATCGGGGAGGATCTTTACGATAGGTCCTTTCTCACAGAACCCGAAACATCCGGTTTTTACCACCTGAACATCTTCCCGGAGATTGTTCTTTTCACATTCGTGGAGAAGATTCTGATATATTTTATCCGCTTTATTCGATTCGCATCCGGTCCCGCCGCACACGAGGACATAATGTTTAAATGTCATGTTGCTCTCCTGCTTATTCCTTTCCCCCGACGATATCCGGAGCCGGTTTGTCAAACACATGATCATTCACCAGCGTTCGATTCATTATATGCTTCCGGACAATCCTCTTTGCCGTTTCTGTATCAACATTACCGTAGAGTATTTCGGGCATATCCGGCATAAGAACTTCCACGGTCGGTTCGGAATGGCACAATCCCATACAGCCCGTCTGTTTTACCGTAACATTCTGGATGTTGTTTTCATTGAGTTCCTGGAGAAACGCGTTCAGCGTTTCCTTCGCGCCGGCCGCGATTCCGCAGGTGGCCATCCCCACAATCACCTGTACATCATTCTCTCCGCCTTCTCTGCCGGAAAGGGCTTTTTTCTGCTCTTCACGCATCTTTCTCAGTTCGTCTAGTGTGATCTTAGACATACATGCTCCTTATCACCTGCTTCCTCCTGGGAAGCTATATACATTCTGACCAAATCCCGGGAGCCGGTGCTTTCCAGCTCCCCTAAAGTTTCCAGCAATTCCGATCGGACAATCTGATATTCAGAATCAGCTGTTCCTTTTCTCCGTATAACCATTTCATATCCGCCGGGGAATGCTAAACTTTGACTGAACATTCCGGTCAGATCTCCTAACGGAGGACAATCGATATGACTTTTAGGAAACTCTATCATGATTGATGTTCCCCACTCTTTATCGGAACGGATTTCCACAGTACCGTTCATATTCGAAACAGTCTGCTCAAGTAAAGGCAGCCCTAAATGCACCTTTCTAGACGCATGTTTGGATTTTGAACCGGTAAACGGATCGTATACCATTTCCAGGGATAATCCCGGACCGTCGTCGCCGATAATGAACCGGTAGGTTTCTTCGGTTTCTTCCGCATAGACGGAGATAAATCCGGCCCCGGATTCGATGCTGTTGCTGACCGGTTCAAAAATCATATCCGAAATAGTCCGGAACATCACGCCTCCCGGTGCTTTGCCAGTATCTCCGGCAGTTCCGCCTTCGTAACCTTTCCGTAAACCTCGTCGTTTATACTCATAACCGGCGCCAAACCGCAGCATCCGATACAGCGGACGGCTTCTACCGAAAACTCACCGTCTTCCGTCACCGAATTAACTCCGATACCCAGCAGATTTTCGAGTTCCTGTATAATATCTTCGCCGCCTTTGAGATAACATGCCGTTCCCATGCAGACTGCGATCCTGTTTCTGCCGGGTTTATTCAATTTGAAAAAATGATAAAACGTCACAACACCGTATATCTTCGCCAGGGGAATATCTAACTCTTTTGATAACTCAATAGCAACATTTCTCGGGATATACCCGTATACCGACTGTACTTTATGGAGCACCATAATAAGATTCCCCGGTTTATTTTTCCACTTCCGGGCGAAATCTAGAATTTCCGACGTTATTTCAGTCTTATCTTCTATTACTGCCATACTGCCTCCATACCTGCTTCCACGAAACAAGTAATTTTTGAAAAAAACTTAAATATGCTGTATAATAATGTCAAAGACAACATAATACTTGTTAACTGTAATATAATCAACTCACCTCTATTAATCAACACCTTTCCTCATTTATTATGAAATTTATTTATCAGTTGTGATAAATTCTATTATTCTGTTGCAATTTCTTTTAAAGATGATATAATAGCACCAGTTTATGTGAATAAAATTACTTTAAAAGAGGATTGAGGATGCTTAATAAAACAACGATCTTACGGCTGGCCCGTTATCTGCGGGTATTGGAAAAACTAAAAACGCTTGGATTCATTAAGGTTTTTTCCAACAATTTAGGTGATGCCATAGGAGTAACTCCGGCTGTAGTACGAAAAGATTTTTCCATGATACAGATTCCCGGTAATAAGCGGGGCGGTTATAATATTGAGGTACTGATAGCGCATTTGAAAAAAGTACTCGGAAAAGATAAGGAACAGAAGGTCATTCTAGTCGGATGCGGAAAAATCGGCACAGCATTAATGCAGTATAAAGAATTCCGGAAGGAAGGAATCAACATTATTGCCGGATTTGATTCCGACAGGGAACGGGTTGCAGAAGAGGAATCGGTCCCGGTGTATTTTATCGATGACTTACCGGGATATGTCAAGGAGCATGATATTAAAATAGGAATCATCGCGGTACCGGATACCGCGGCAACCCAGGTGTTTGATCTTATGACCGAATCAGGCATCAGGGGGATATTGAACTTTTCTCCTGTGGAATTAAAAAGTACCGGGAAATATGCCGCTGAAGACGGAACGAAGTGTGTTATCCACAATGTTAATATCGGTTTAGAAATAGAAAACCTATTTTACCTTGTTAACATGACGGAAAACCATATGCTAAGCGAAACTCCCGATCACTCAATACAATAAGTCATGAGCGAGTTCATCCTTGATACAGTTGAGTCTCCGCCTTTTGTTCAGGATCTGATCTATCGGCTCAAACTTAAGGACGTAATGACACCCAATCCTGTTACCGTATCACCCCAGACATCGATGAGTGAAATACAGTCCATCATGCGCGCGGAGGGAATATCCGGAATTCCTGTAGTCGAAGGAAAACGGATCCTTGGAATTATCAGTATGGACGATATAATCCAGTCCCTGGAAAAAAGAAAAACGGATTCGTCGGCTTCGGAGAACATGAGCAAGAATCTAATAGTCCTGGAAGATGATATGCCCCTCTTCTTCGGGATCACCTATTTTAGACGGTACAAGTACGGAAGATTTCCCATTCTGAATAAACACAAAGAGCTCGTTGGTATTATTACCGGCAGAGATGTGCTTATATCTCTTATTCGGGAGATGAACAAAGAGATCGAAAAACTGGAAACCGGGAAACAGGATAAGGAATACCCTGCCGAACCCGGAAAGATTTTCAAACGATTTTCGATTTTGAAATTTGATTTTCAACAAGCGGGAAAAGCCTCAACAGAGATCCGGAAAATATTAAAAAATCTTGGAGTCCACAGTAAAATCATACGAAGAACGTCCGTCGCCGCGTATGAACTGGAGATGAATATTACGGTTCATTCACTCGGCGGAACAATCACCTTTGTAGTAGAAAATGATGAAATATCGATTACCGCGGCCGACCGGGGCCCGGGTATTCCGGATGTGGAACTTGCGCTTCAGGAAGGATATACTACAGCGAATGAATGGATCCGTTCTTTAGGATTCGGTGCCGGAATGGGACTGCCTAATGTTAAGCGGGTATCCGATGAGTTTTCCATAACCGCCGGTACAGGAGGAACAACCGTTATTTCCAAGATAAAGATAACCCGCCCGGGAGACACCTCAGTATGAGTATCCTCTTTACCGACGGAACCTTTTATTCCATGAATCGGGAAGGGGAAACGTTCGGTTCCGTTCTGGTTGAAAACGGCTACATCAAGGAAGTATTCCCCAAGAATGCCGCTCCCGCGTGGAACGGCAAAACCGTATCAATGGAAGATACGGCAGTATTCCCCGGTTTCATCGACACCCACACCCACTCCTTCTCCGGCGGCGTCGCCCTTACCGGCATTGATTTAGGGAACGCAAAAACCGTCGGAGAGGTGCTTTCCCTGCTGTCTGCCGGAGACCCGTCGAAACTCGGCTTTATCCTGGGCTGGCGCTTTGATGAACGGCAAGTCGCGGAACGACGGTTCCCGACCCTGGCAGAACTCGATGCCGTTCAACCTAATCACCCGGTGGTTCTCCGGAGGGTGGACGGTCACTCCTGCGCAATGAATTCAAAAGCTCTTAAAGCTGTTCCCTGGAAAGGTAAAAAGCCCAAAGCACATCGTTTAACAGGGCAGCACAATTATCAGGGTATTACATATTTTCATGACCGAATTGATTCGGACGGAATTATTGAAGCATACAGGAACGCCGCCGGAGCCGCCCGCAAAGCAGGACTGACAGCCGTCCACACAATGATCGGTGACGGAAAGAAAGACGAGGCCCATTACCGCCTTATAGCCGACCGGAAGGGAGAGTTTGAGGTGGACTTTATTCTTTATCCGCAAATCACCGATTTAAGGAAATGTCTTGAACTCGGCGCGGACCGCCTTGGAGGGTGCATATTGGCCGACGGGTCCTTCGGCTCGCGGACAGCAGCTCTATATGAGCCGTATTCGGATAACCCGGGTTACCGCGGGACACCGTACCGGAGCGACCGGTTTTGGCGGAATCTTGTGGGGCGGGCAAACAAATCCGGTCTCCGGTGCGTTGTCCACGCGATCGGTGACAGGGCTGCCGGGCAGGTTACCGAGGCATGCCTTGAATCCAGCCAAAAAACCGGATTCAGAGGAAACATAATCATACATAATGAACTTTTGAATGATTCACTTATCCGCTCTCAGGCAAAATCCGGTATTATTTCTGTAATGCAGCCTCTGTTTGACAGACTCTGGGGCGGCACGGACGGATTTTACGCGTCAATTTTGGGTGAAGAGCGGGCGCTTAGATGCAACCGGCTCAGATCTCTCACCGATGCCGGTATTACCGTTACGGGAAGTTCGGACTGGTACATAACCGGGCTTGATGTTCTGGCCGGACTTCATGCCGGAGTCAACATCCACAATCCGGCCGAACGTCTGAGTGTGTTCCAGAGCCTCACTCTATACACCGCCAACGCCGAATCAATCGAAGATACAACGGACGGAACAAGCGGCCGGAAATTGGGGAAACTGCTCCCGGGCTACCGGGCAGATTTCTGCTGTTTCGATAAGGATCCGTTTAAAGACAATGATTTCCGTTCTATAATAATCGGCAAGATGTTCCGGAAAGGAGAAGAAGTCATATGTGGATAAGTGATATCATGAATATCGGGGAAATTACCTGTGCGCAGGACAAGTATGATGACCGGGAGATTTCCGGCGGATATACTTCTGACCTGCTGAGCGATGTGATGGCTAACGCGCAGCCGGGATCAATTCTCATCACTATTCAGGCTCATCTTAATACCATAGCAGTAGCGGCTCACACAGAAACAGCCGCCGTTATTATTTGCAATGCCCGGCCGATACCGGAGGAAATGACCGCCCAGGCTAAAGAAGAAAAAATCGCGGTGTTCTCAACACCTCAGGATCAGTTTTCGGTTTCCGGTATCATCTACCGCATCCTCTACGGATAAAAGAAACTGCTGCTCAACCCGGCCGGACGTTTTATGACTTTCAGGTTGAAGGGGTTGTAAGCTCCATCAATTTCTCGTTCGTTTCCCGAAACCGTTTTACCACTACCGGAAGGATCTGCAGCGCCACTTCAGGGTGCGATTCCATAAAGGAATTGAAGGACCATGCGGCTAGAACAAGACAAGTGGTGTCATCCACCGCGACAACGTCAGCCGTTCGGGGAGCACCGTCAATCACAGCAAATTCGCCGATTACTTCTCCCTGGGTATGCTGAGCTATCTCCATCCTGTTTCCCGCGTCGTCGCCTTTAACAACCTTCACTTTACCGGAAACTATGATAAAAAGCCCGACACCGGGTTCGCCCTGTTTAACAATAGTCTCTCCGGACTTGTATTTCCTCGTAGTACAAGACTTTGCTAACGATTTTAGATTCCGGGGATTTAAACCGGAAAAAAGAGAAACCTTTTTCAATACTTCATCATTTTCCATGAACCTAAACGTATTCTACATCCGTAACGATTGTCAAGGAGACGCGGCTGCTTCCAGCAATTTCCAGTGATCCCGATATATCGGCAATTCCCGGTCAACCCGATCTGAATTTATATATTATATGAAATTATGGTCTTTTCTTAATCCCAGAAGGAGTTGACCGGGATTTGCTGGGCTGCTTCTGACGTCAGAACCGTTCTATAACATTTGCCGTTAATTATAACTCGGATATCCCGGCATCGGCAGGGACATTCATAATATTTTTTAACTTCCGGTACGGGCCGATCGAAAGGAAGCAGGAAACATACCCCGTATCTTCGAGCTGGTTTAACTCTTGGGTCAGCAGTTCCCGGGCTGACTGGAGATCCCCCTCTTTTCTTTCAGGGATTCCGTGAACCGAGCGGTAATAATAATACATCAGTTTATCCCGGCGGTGAACATGCATTCCCTCCTGAAGGAGCATTTCTGCTTCATGAAGAAAATAGAGAATCTTATTTGTTTCATTCCGTGCGATCACAATTTCCACGATAATCATGAGAAGAGAGAAGGTCGGAAAATATGCTGAATGGCGGAGTCCTATCCCGATTCCCTCCATTGCGAATTTTTCCGCTTTTCCATAATTTTCAAGACACAGATAGCTGAATGACAAGGTTCTTACCGCGTCTATGTAATCATAATCGTTCTTGATTTGATAAGCGAAAAATTCTGCCTGGTTTAAATAATATTCCGCTTCTTCGTTCTCCTTCTGAAAATCACAGCAGACCGCGTACCTCGCGTGAACCTGGGAAAGGTGAGAAAAGTTTGAATAAAAATCAGTGGTTACATTAAAAAAGGACTTGAGGATCGGTTTTAAAGAATCAAAATCGCAGACATACCAGTAAATCAAACTAAGGATAAAAACCGCGGACAAATTAAGATCCCGGCTCATTTGGGGAATTTCTTTTATATAAGGATCCAGGTTTTTTAAGGCATCCTTATAATTACCCGCGAGAAATAATGTTTCAGCTTTCGAAAAGCCTATTTCCCTCTTTTCTTCAGGGTTCAGCTCTTCCATCTGGCTGTGAAGAATTGCGCATTCATCGAAATTTCCCCTGAGCGCTTCGGCCACAACCAACTGGGTTAGAATGTTAATCCGGTGTTTTACCGTATTTTCCGTTCCGTCTTCCTGAATCAGGCGGTAAAAATAAAGACCCTTTTTACCGCAGAAGACAGCTTTCTGGAAGGAATACGATTTTAAATTATACGCAGTAAGAAGATGATACGCGGTAGCGGCATATTTCGGTTTCTGCTGGGAAACAGCAATCCGGAACATGGCTTTTAGGATGGAATCCACATCTTCGGAGTATCCGTTATTAAAAAGTATAGCGCTTTTTTTAAACAAAAGCGTAAGCCAGATTTCATCATCCTTACCTTCATAATACTTAATGAGACTATCGATGTAGGCAAGATACTCCATGTTTATAAAGCGGTCAGCCGATTCGGAAAGAATTGAATACGCCTTTGTGAAATCCTCCGCCATGCACAGATGATGAAGCATGCGGACGGTATTCTTGCTTTGTATTTCTTCCATGCGGGAAGCTATAAGTCCATGGATAATCCGTTTGTTATAGTTGAGTATTGAATTGTAAAGTGTTTTTTTAAAGACATCATGGGCAAAGGAAAAAGAATTCCCTTGAGATATAATAAGACCTTCGTTTTCAAAAAAGAGCAAGGCGTCTTCCACTATATCGGGAGGGCCGTCGGTATGATTTTGTATGTAGGCAGCGTCTTCTTTGGTGAAAAACGCCGCGAACACCGAGAGTTTACGCAGGAGCTCCTTATATTTCGGGTCGTAGGATTCCAGCGAGGTAAGAAAGATGTTTTGTATTGTAGTGGGGAGAGAGGTTATATCCCGGTTCTCCCTCAGATACCTAAGGTATTCCTTTAAAAAGAGCGGGTTCCCGTAGGAATTCCCGATGATGGATTTTATTACCTCTTCATTTAAGGGTTCTTTCCATCCCCGCCTGATGAGTTCCCGGGCGTCATCTTCTTTTAGCGGGTTAAGCTCCATCTCTTCAAGTCCGGTAAAAACCTGCTTCAGCTGGTCACCCGCTCTCCTGCCTGCGAGAACAAAGAACGGTTTTACCGGCGCGTTTTTCAGGAAAAAGCGGAAAAAGTCCAAGCTCTGGGAATCAATGTTCTGCATATTGTCAACGAACGCGAACAAGGGATAAGGCGAGCTTTCATGCTGTTTAATAATAGTATTGAACATCATGTAAAGAAGGACAAAAGATTGATTTTCTTTTTTATCAACCAATCCATTTATCAACCGGGCAAAATCATCGGCGATTTTGTCTTCCACACCTTTATTACATAATTCGGCGGTGATCTTTTCCGGACTATCTTGAACGGAGATTCCGAAAAAATCAAGCAGAATGTCCGTAACTACCGCAAAATTGATGTTCCGGTATTTTTGGGCGCTGGCATACAGAACAGGCAGTTCATAGTGGGGAAATTCTTTAATCTTTTCGATAAAGTGGGCAATGAGCCTCGTCTTTCCGATACCGGCCGATCCCCAGAGCAATACTCCGCCGTTATTTTCTCCGTTATGCCGTATATACTGCTTTATTAATAATTCGGTCTCGTTCTTCCGGTTAACGAAAAGGGAATCGTCATCCAGGAGCTTTGTGTTTCTCCCTCTGACTCGAAACGCGCGGACAGCTTCCTGTATTCCTTTAACCTGTATGGTAAGAGGATCAGAAAAACTAAACTCGTTTATACATTCATCCCGCACAGCTTCGGAAACGAGGACGGTATTCGATGACGCTTCCGTCTGCAGCCGTGAAGCCACATTCATCGCGTGCCCGGTTACAACATCGAATTCACCCCGTTTGCCGGTGGCTATTAAACCGGCGTGTATCCCGATCCGGAAATTCAGTTCCAGCCCCCGTCCGGAAAGACCGGTGTTCTTCTCTTTTACGGCTTCAAGAAAATCCAGCGCCGTATTCACCGCTCTGACAGCATCATCATCATGAATAACGGGTACTCCGAAAACAGCCACCAAGGCATCCCCGATATACTTTTCTACCGCGCCTTCATACTGTTTGACTATCGATTCAAACGAGGTGAACACTCCTGATATGCGCATGTCCAGTTCTTCGGGATCAAGCAGTTCCGAAAGAGAGGAGTAGTTTTCCATATCGGCAAAAAGAATGGAGACAAACCGGCGTTCTCCTTTCTTTAAATTTTTCATATCCGCCATAAAAATAGTGTACCCCTTTCTTTAATATTGGACAACAATTTATACTGAGTCTATGTGGTGGAAAGCCGATCTGCATATCCATTCCTGTCTCAGTCCCTGCGGGAGCTTGGAAATGTCTCCGCGTCTCATCGCCGAGACAGCGGTAAATCGCGGTCTCGATTTAATAGCATTAACCGATCATAATACCGCGGAGAACTGTCCGGCAATTAGGGAGGCTGCCCGTTCAAAGGGAATCCAGGTTATTTACGGAACAGAAATCTGTACCAGGGAAGAGATTCACGCCCTGTGTCTCTTTGAAACCGTAGCGGCCGCCCGTGAGTTCGGCAGCATGATCTACCGGAAAATTCCTGAAGGCAAACGATCGCGGTACACGGACGATCAGATAATAGTAGACGAGAATGAATTTGTTCTCGGCTCTCTGGACAAACTCCTCATAACCGGCGCGGATATCTCGTTTGAAAAAAGTCTTGATTTAACCATTCGATTCGGCGGCCTATTCATTCCTGCCCATATCGACCGGAAGTCCTATAGTGTTCTGTCTCAAATCGGCTATCTTCCGGATCTGCCGTATCACGGGATTGAGATGATAGGAGACAGTAATTCATTAGACACCGGGAAGATCACGGTTGTAAAGAATTCCGATGCCCATATTCCGGCTCATATCGGACAGCGGTATTTTTTGTTTGAGGGCCCCGAACCTGCTTTTGGTTATCTTAGAGAGGCCCTGTTTGCCGGCGCGGTAAGGTTTACCTGATCATCTTCCAAGTTTAAAAACTTAAACAGCCCGGAAAGGTCGTTATTTATAATAATTTCTTTTGACAGCCCGAGATATGAATAATGTTCCCTGAGGGGTGTATCATCGCCTATCTCATGCAGAAAATGACTATCCGTATTGACGATAAACTTACCTCCTGCCCTTTTCACCGTTTCAACCATCCATGCAAAATCATCGATGCGGTCCTTTCCGTATATTCCCAGGTAAGCCATATTCAATTCAAGCAGTACACCCGCTTCAGCCGCCGCTTCAATGACCGTTTTATAATCATACGGGAATTGGGGATGAAGAGGATGGGTTAAAATCTTAAGCCTCGGATTCTGAAGAACCTTCAGCATTGTTTTAGTATTGCCGTCAATCCCCTGATCTTTATACTCGCTTATCCGGTGAAAATTGCACAGAATAATATCGAGATCTTCCTGGCTCTGTTCATCCAGGTCGAGGGTACCGTTATGATCCACGATATTTGCTTCGCATCCCCAGAGAAGACGGACTCCCCTGTGGTTTTTTGGTGCCCGTTTTCCCATCCGGAAGTGGATGTGACCGGAGGAGTCGGAAAAAGCGGGCCCGTGGTCGGTGACGGCGATCATGGACATTTCCAGGTCAGCCGCATGATTCAGTATTTCGTATATCGTGCCGTACCCGTGTCCCGAGTGCAGACTGTGAATGTGAAGATCTATTTTCAGCATTGTGAGTTTTCCTTTTAGACGATCCGGGCCCGGATTTCCGCGCTGACGTAATCCAATACGGCGACCGTAACCGCGATAAACCATACGGCAATTCCAGCCGCGCGGTAATCCAGGAGCCGGACATACTGTACAAGAATAAAACCAATACCGCCGCCGCCGACTAAACCAATTACGGTAGACATCCGGACATTGATATCCCACCGGTAAATGGAGAAAGAAACAAAAGGCGAGATCATCTGGGGAATTACCGCGTACATGATTGTCTGCAGCTTTCCGGCTCCGGTAGCCTGTACGGCTTCGATCGGTCCGTGATCTATCCCTTCAATTGCTTCGGAGTATAATTTTCCCAGGGCCGCCACGGAATGCAGAGTTAACGCCACAATACCGGCGAAAGGTCCAAGGCCGACCCAGACAACCGCAATTAACGCCCAAATCAGCGGTTCAATTGAACGGACGATGTTCATAATTGTTCTGGTTATGTAGTAAATTGCCAGGGTCACCTTAGATCCCTGCATGATATTCCGGGCCGCCAGAAAACTGATGGGGATGGAAAAAATAATACCGAAAATAGTTGCCATCATTCCCATAAAAATGGTTTCAATCATTCTCCCGATGGTGATCTTTAATGGTTCACTCGCAAGGGGCCGGCCTACTTGGCTTACCTGCCGTGCTTCGAGATGGTGCATGTAATCGGTCTCGGTTCCGACCGGAATAATACTATAGGGCATATTGACCTGAACCTGAAAACAGCCTTGATCGTCCGTTACCGCAGAAACATACTCTCCCCTCTTCCGGAGCTTGAATTCATTGCCGATAGGATCTTCCCACCAGATAGCAGTTTTCTCATTCGGCCGGAAGTTGTACCCCCGGACGGTCAATTCAGTTCCCGGGACAATTTCACCCGTTTTAAGGTCCTGTTTACTCAGCGTCCCGACCCTGGGAGAGACGTCAATGTACGGTTCATCTTCCCCATGATCCGGAATCGGCGGGGGAACTTCGGAACCGTTGACTTCCTGAATTGGAACCCGGGCGGCAAGTGTTTCAGTCCGGTATTCAACGGCTGCTTCCCAAGGCCACAGCACCTTTGTCAGGGGATCAACAGCTTCGGGAAACCGCTGGGCCATGCGGACCACGTCTATTTCGCTGATCTGCCAACCCAATACAAAGAATGTGGCCAGTACCGCCACAAATACTCCGGAAACACTTTTCCGTTTCCGCTTTGCGTTCCGGTAGGCGTCCCAGACTCCCAGGAGCCAGGTAATTATTAAAAACGTTAGAACAAGAATAAAAAAAGCGGTACCTAAATCAAAAGCCCGGGATATTTTCTCTGAAACCGTATCGACTCTTCTGCCTAGTTCAGCGATCCGCCAGGTAAAAATACCAAGGGCAGTTATAAATGAGAGGAAAAGAAGAATACCTCTTTGCACCCGTTTAATGACAACCTGTCCCAATCCCGGAATAAGGAGAGAGAGGAATCCTGCCAGAAGCGGAGGCACCGAGGTGTTGAGTTCCTTCCTTGAAGGTTTAAGGTTCTGAATCATGTTCTTTTCCGCCTCTGCCGGCACTTACCCGGACAGCTTCTTCTCCGTAAATATCCTTAAATTCCTGATCCGTCATGGACCGGATAGCTTCCCGGTCTCCCTCCCATACAATTCTTCCGTCCTTTAGACCGATTACCCTTGTGGCGTAATGCTGCACCAGATCCAAATAGTGCAGACTGCAGAGAACAGTCATTTCGTCCTCCCTGTTCAGCTTTTCAAGGTAGTTGAGAATTGTATGGGCGAGTACCGGATCTAAACTGGCCACAGGTTCATCGGCCAGGATGAGCTCGGGCTGCTGCATAAGCGCCCGGGCTATACCCACCCGCTGCTGCTGACCTCCCGAAAGTTCCCGAGCCTGTTTCTGGGCCTGGGGCGTAATCCCTATCCGTTTCAAAGCAGCCCGGGCCATTTCCCGGTCCTTCCGGGAAAAATTGTGCAGCAGGCTAGGCCACGTTCCGACATATCCGAGACGCCCGGAAAGCACATTCGTCATCACCGTGGAACGGCCGACCAAATTAAAATGCTGGAAAATCATCCCGAATTTACGCCGAATTCTGCGGAGTGCTCTCGGTTCCATGGCCGTAACATCTTCGCCGTTCCAGAGAATCTGTCCGTTTGTCGGTTCCACCAGCCGGTTAATGCACCTTAGGAGGGTGGATTTGCCCGAGCCGGATAAGCCGATAATGATGAGGAACTCTCCGTCTTCTACCCGGAACGAAACATCGGTAAGAGCCTCGGTTCCGTCGTCATAAATTTTGGTTAGGTTTTTTATTTCCAGCATATGTTTTTAATGGCGGTCCCGCGGGACCGCCGTACCTATATATAATACTGTTTATTCTTTCTATTGATACTTCTCTGCGAGTTCTTCCGCGCTCATACCTGAAGCCTGAAGCATCTGGCGGAACGGATCGTAGAATGAGTCATTTCTCCGTACCAGTTCCGTCCAGGAGTAGGCCATTTCCAGAGCTTTTTGTCCCTCTTCATCGGCGGCAATTTCGAGCAGCGCGGTAATAATCTGTTCCCGCATATCTTCCGGTACATCCGGATGAAACTGAACGCCGTCGTTGGGTATCTCAGCGGTGTATGAAACAACCTTTATTTTTTCATCAACATCGGGATTGTCTTCCTTGATCGTACTCTGCGCTCCCTCGTAGGTGGAACCCGCGTCCACATCACCGCTGTAGACCGCGGCAACCACGCTGTTATGTCCTCCGGCGTCCACAATCTGTTCCAGATCGCTTTCCGAAATTCCGTTGGCCTGCATCATCAGCATGGGAAGTACCCAGCCGGATGTGGAGAGGGGGTCAGGCCGGGCAAAGGTTTTCCCCTCAAGATCTTCCAGCGACTGGATTCCGGTGTTTACATTTGTGATGATCTGACCGCGGTAGCTGGGACTTCCGAAGCGGACAGCAACCAGTTCAACCTCGGCACATTCCAGTTCAGACGCCAGGATGTAGGAAAAAGTATTAAGCGATGCCATATGCACCGATGGGGGGTCCGCGCACAAAGCCTCGACAACTCCGGCGTATTCGGTGGCTACATTCACCTCGACAACCAGACCGGTTTTATCGAATATAATGTCCGCAACTTCCTGGCCCCCGGCAACGATTTCCTGGGTGTCTCCGGAAGGGACAAAACCCCAGACGATGGGATTTTCTTCGGTGCCTAATTCCGGCCGCGTCTCTTCTGTTTCACCGGCACCGAAAAGCATGACTGCGCTGAATACCATTCCTGCTGCAATGAGTACTAATTTTCTCATAAACACACTCCTTTTCATTTTAGAAACTAAGTTTAAATCAATATACCTACTTCCGACTTAGGAGCCAAGCATTTATATTTTTTTTAATAAGGAATTAACAATGCGTATTGGACTCAGAAAGATACCAAACATAGTAGCAGTAAACAGTGGAAGATGGAAGATGATGGATTTATTTTCAGGGAATATTTCCTATTTCAGTGATGCAGGTATCGGTCCACCGGGTGCTTTCATAAACGGAAAGGATCTCGATGGCGACAAATGCTGCCCCTTCTTTACCCAAGGTGTGGGCGGGAATTGGAAGAATCTGGTAATCGTTGACATCCCGCAGTTCGTACGTACCTTTGGCCAGTACTTTTAAATCAAAATGCGCTATCCCGTATGGAAAAGCCGAGGTCGTCCCTGCCTGTATTACATAGACGTTGATCCGTTTTGGACGGTTGTTCCAGAGATAAAGCTGCCGGCTCCTGGCGAATCCGGCCCGGATCTGCACATCACGGGAAGTATCTACCGGGGCCAACAAAACTTCCCCGATACCTTTGCCTTCGGCCCCCTCCGACCACGCGGTATTCAGGTCTCCGTCGAAGGCGGAAGACGCCGCGTACATACAGGACCACTCGTCATACTCGCTGCGGTACCGTTCCCACCGTTCTTCGTCGGCGTAGGTTCCCGGTTCGTCCGGTTTTTTGCCGCCCGGTTCCAGATGGGATGTCGCCCAGTCACAGTAATTCCCGCCGTAACCCTGGTTTATCCAGCCGTCCAGGATCACCCCGGGTTCAAGCCGGTACAGCGCCGGATTACCGCAGTCAACGGGATCACACGGGTTCGGCCGGTATTCCTGAGCGGTACCGGCAGCCGAGATAATTCCTAACGCGATAAGTGACAGCAGAGCCTTCTTCATCATCATTCAATTCCCTCCGGCACACTCAGGATCTCCCTGGGTTTACTTCCGTTCTGCGGACCCACGATTCCCTTCCGTTCCATTTCTTCTACCAGCCGGGCCGCCCGGTTATAGCCGATTTTAAGCCGCCGCTGCAGATACGAAGCGGAGGCCTTCCTGGCAGCGACGACAATTTCGAGGGCTTTGTTCATCAGGGGATCCTCCGAATCCTGATCAAAGTATCCATCCTCTTCTTCATCATCGAGAAATATTTCATCATCTATGTAGTCGGGTTTTCCCAGGGTCTTAACGTATTCCACCACCCGGTCGACCTCTTCCTCGGAGAGGAATGCTCCCTGCATCCGGATCGGGAATGGATCCCAAGCCGAGGTAAAAAGCATGTCACCTCTTCCCAGCAATTTTTCCGCCCCAACTGAGTCGATTATTATCCGGGAATCGAATTTACTCGCCACCATAAACGCGATCCGGGAGGGTATGTTTGCTTTTATCAGACCGGTAATCACATCGATGGACGGACGCTGGGTCGCTAAAACTAAATGCAGCCCCACGGCCCGGGACATAGCGGCAAGCCTGGCCAGGATGGATTCCAGTTCCTTCCCGCTGGAAGCCATAAGGTCGGCAAACTCATCAACCACAATAACGATGTAAGGCATGGTGTCAGTCGCCAGTTTGTTCTGCTTTATCTTTCTATTGTAGGAATGGATATCCCTTACCCCGAGAGAATCAAGGAGGGAATACCTCCGTTCCATCTCGTACACACAGTACTGCAGAGCCTGAAATGCCCGTTTGGGTTCGGTGATAACCGGTGTCAGAAGATGGGGGATATCATTGTAGAATTTCAGCTCCACAATCTTGGGATCGATGAGCATCAGTTTAACTTCCGCAGGGGTTTTCCGGTAAAGAACGGAGCAGATGATAGAGTTGACACATACCGATTTACCGGAACCGGTGGCTCCGGCGATCAGCAGATGGGGGGTTTGGGTAAGATCGATTATCTGCGCGTCTCCGGCAATGTTCTTTCCCAGGGCGATGGGAACATGAAACTTCCGGTCCGTAAACCGGTCCTCCTGGATCATTTCCCGGAAACCAACGACATTACGGTTCTTGTTCGGTATTTCAATACCCACCGCGTGCTTCCCCGGGATGGGCGCTACGATGCGGACACTGGACGCGGCAAGCCGGAGGGCGATGTTGTCGGCAAGATTTGTAATCTTGGAAAGTTTAACACCCGGCGCGGGGAGAATCTCGAACATGGTAATAACCGGCCCCTTCTTTATACCCGTCACTTCGGCCTGGATCTTGAACTCTTCCAGGGTCACCCGGAGTACTTCGGCCGCGCTTCTGGTTTCATCATCTATTTCCCAATAATTCCCATCCCGGTAGCTGTCCAGAAGCCCTTCTAATGGAATTGAATACTCCCCGGGAGTCCGTTTCCGGGGCGCCACCGCTTCCGCGGGACGAACCGGCTCCGGCATCACGTCTTCCTCAGGCTCATTATCATCATCAAAAACAGGCAGGCTCAGAAGCGGAGGAGCTTCTGCTTCATCGGTTTCGTCAGGCTCAGTCCACTCATCATAATTAGTGCTGTCAATGAAATCTTCTTCCTCCGTAAACTCAGTATCAATATCATCCTGTTCTATCTGTTCAACCGTGTCGGTCTGATCCGCTTGAGGTTCCGCGAAATGCACCGCCGATTTCAGGGGCGGTACCGGTTTCAGTTCGGGAAGCAGGGGGAAGCCTGAGGGACCTTCGGGGTTTTCCCAATGCTCTTCTGCTTTCCGGTGAATCCATTGAGCCTCGTCGTCCCGGGTATCCTTTTTTTCGGTACCACCGGAGGCTCGGGATTTGGGAGTTTCATCAGGTTTACGACGGGTGCCGGACCCCCGCTCTTTCACCGAAGGATACCACAGTCTGATTATAACCCCGGCGGAGAGAAGCATGCCTGCTATCATCAGAATAATTCCTCCGGGCCTGGTAAACGTCTCGGCCAAATATTGGGTAACCGGGGATTCGCCTTGACTTTCCTGGAACAATTTTAACGCTGCTCCCATGAAGAAAAAAGGGACCAAAAGAAGATGAACGAATAAAAAACTCCTGTTTTTGATTCTTCCGGTAAAGAGATAAAAAGCAGCCAGAAAAAAGTAAACCGGGATAAAGAAGGAGGCCGCGTGGAAGCTTTTGATGAAAAAATTTCCGGGAAGCACAATAACGGACTCCGAAAAATTTGAGGGTTCCCCGATTCCAAAGGCCGCGCTAATCGAAACAAGCAGCAGAAGTCCGGTAAATCCCAGCATTCCGGATAAAACCAGGGTTGAGTTATTCCTTTGCACAAAATCCTCCCGTAAGATGAAAAAACTATCCCTGCCATATTATCGACAAAGCCGGAGACATAATTAAATGCAGCAAAGCAGCAAAGAGTTTCAGAAGATAATCAGACCGGCAACTCCCATGGGTACAAGATAGAGGGCGAACAGGTATAATTTGGCCTTTCGTACCAGCATGAGAAGCAGAAGAAGGGAAGCGAGGCCCACGATAAAGGAAGCGGCAATACCGGACAGAACAACAAGGGGACTCGAAACATCAGCCAGGGCTTGGGCGTCATTCAGAGAAAGGATCAGGGCACCGAGAACTGCGGGTATGGAAATAAGAAAAGCGTACTCCCCCGCTTTCTCCCGTTCGATACCCGCGTGAAGCGACGCGGAGATGGTTATGCCGGAACGGGAAATGCCGGGAAAAACTCCCAGCCCCTGGGCTAGGCCGGTAAACGCTCCTTCTTTCCACGTGAGTTCCCGGTAATTTTTTTTACCCCTGGCGTAATAAGAAGATACAAGTATTGCCGCGGTCACGATAAAGAGCGCGGAGACAATTTTCGGTTTCTGCGATATCTCCAGCAGCGAAACAGAATAACCGACCACCGCGGTCAGAGCGGTTGCGACGATGATCACCCAGATGAGGCGGAGATTATTTACATCAGATTTATCATTCTTCCGTGTTATAAATCTTCCCAGAGAAACGAAAAGTTTCATGATTCTCTGACGGAATACTATGATCACAACCATCAGTGTAGAAACATGCAGAAGAACATCAAAAAGGATGGGGACTTCTTCTATGTCAAAGAGGTGTTTTAATAAAACCAGATGTCCGGAACTTGATACCGGGAGAAATTCTGTTACGCCCTGAACAATACCGAGGATTATGGCCTGAAAAAAATTCATTACTTTACCTCCCCGTTATAATCCGGTAAATCCGGAAAAACTTTCATTACTGTGGAGCGGATCGAAGTCCGGTCATAAACATAGCCGTAAATAACCGCCGTAACAAGAACTTTTTTGATGTATCCTCTGGTTTCCCAAAGGGGAATTGTCTCCGCGAAAAGCACTGTGGGCAGGGACCCGTCCTTCCGGATCCATTGCCTAACCCTGCCTTGCCCGCCGTTGTAAGCGGCTAACGCGTACAGGGGGAGTTCGAACATATCCAGGAGCCACGCGAAATACCAGCCGCCCAGTTCAAGATTGATTTCAGGATCGGTAAGATCCTCCGCTTCCATTCTCAGACGGCCGGAAATATCTTCCGCGGTGGAGGGCATGAGCTGTGCGAGGCCGACAGCACCGGCCCAGGAGACCACTTCAGAATCAAAATAACTCTCCTCCCGGATCAAAGCGTAAAAAAAATCTTCCGGAAGGGAGTATTTAGCGATAACCTTCTCCATGGTGCTCTCAAATGCTTTCGGATATGCCGCCTCGAAAAACCGGGAGGACATGGGGAGTGTATCATTTTTGAGTCTATTCCATAATCTTATGCTGAATGTATGAAGTCCTTTTTCTTTTAATTTAGAGGCGAACTTTATTAACAGCAGATCGGAAATGTCATAATGCCGGTCAATTACATAATGGTACCCTTCGGCAGGAAGGTGATAGGTGAAATAACCTTCCGCGATTATTTCAATGCTGTTCCGGGAGCCTGATTCAGGGATTATCAATTCAGGATAATGAGGTTCTAAATCGAGAATCGCGTCGGCGATTAAAGAGGGATAGCTGAATTTTTCCGCGCTTACCGTGTCCTGTTTAAAAGAAGCTTCTATCAAGTCCGCCTCTTCAGGCGGAACAGACAGAAAACCTTCACGCAGTATGATAAAACTCATCAAACCGTAAAGGATCTTGCTTTCACCGGCATCGGATTCTCTGATAATCCTGTATATCCTGTATATATCCTCCCATTTCCGCTGGTCCACCAGAGCAGAGAGAACCGAGGAAAATATATCGGTAAAATACCCGTGATCCTGAATAAGAGCTACCGCCGCGGGCAGTTCTTCTATAAATTGATCAATTGAGCCTTGATATAAGCTGGACAGACGGTACCAAAGTATCCGGTCCCTGTCGGCGTGCTCCGCCGCTGTCTCATAGGCGCGTTTTAATACAATATTGCTTTCCGAATAATCCCGGGCAAGCCGGTAGCACAGTCCGCTATATTCAAATAAGACAGCTTGGTGGTCATCCCCTTCCCGGGCGGCCTTCAGCAAGCGGCCCCCCCACGTTTTCGCCCTTCCGGTATTGGCGGCCGAGGTGTATATCCCCCGGGCGACGAAACCGGTTATATGCTGAATCTTTTCATCGAGCAATTCTCCCCGGGGAGCAAAAAACTGACTGAATTTAGTTTCGGCCTTTCGCCAATCGTACTCTGAAACCCGGGCAACCGCTTCAAACAGAACCATCAGGTCATCGGGAAACTCAGGCATGGGATCCTGATACTGAAGATATATAAACACCCGGCTGTGTATTAAGGCAGGTTCATAACCGGTAAATAGGCGGTACATCTTTTCTTCCCAGTCATCCGATTCAAGCCGGTAGGAGGCGACTGCCTGCCACAGGGCAGCTTCACCATCCAGAAACGGAAAATTTCCGATTACCTCCCGGTACTCCGATACCATTTCAAGGAGCAGTTCATCCTTCTCCTGCCGGTATAGAGATTCCAGATACACGTATATAAAAAAATCATCCCCCGGAAACTGATCCAGTACTTTTTCCGAAAAACGTTCGGCTTCTACAAACCGATCCTGCCGGATCAGTCTTCTGCAGAACACCGCTGCCGCTTCCCGGTTCCACGGAGATTCCAATTTTTCCCAGGAAAGTATTAAGAGTTCCTCCGCCGTCCGGTTCAGCCCGGCCTTCTCCAGAATTACTGCCGTATAAAAACTGCCACCCTGAGGAAGTTTTAGGGCCTCTGACAGCTTTACCTCCTCGAAGTTTACCTGCAGCAGGAATTCCTGTTCCCCGGTCTGCAGGTACTCGGTAAATTTTCGGATGTCATATCCCCAAACCGTATCGGGGGTATTGCACCCCGGGTAGAGGGACGGAATAAACATCATACATATGAACATTAATAGGAAAGGACATCTTAATTTTTTATTGTATTTCATAAACCCAGGGAGGCGGTTAATTCGCCGGTCAAAATCTACATAATTTAGGCATTTCCCAAACTAGAACAGAAGAATACCCCATCGACGGTTTAGTATCAAGCATTTTTGATAACAGTCCCATAAAAATATATAAGCTGACTGCCACAGCAAATCCCGGTCAACTCCTTTTGTGATTAAGAAAAGGCCATAATTTCATA
>CAYLLE010000020.1:0-7764 GCA_964384485.1 uncultured Spirochaetales bacterium
TATACCGGTACGCCCCGGCGCGCCTCGGATCATCCGGGTCTTCCCCCAGCCTTGTCATGTAGATTTCAAAATTCAGCGTCTCCCGGTTTTCTATCACCTGAAAATTGGAGAACTGAATCAACTCCGGTTCCCCGGGAGCCCGGTCATCTACAACCGCAAGACTGTTTTCCTTGACCGTCAGGGAATCTTCATCAATCTCCGCGATCTGCAGGGGATATCTGGGACGATTACCGGAGGGCGGCGCGGAAACGATGTTGGCAAGCCAGTAGAGTCTTCCGCTTCGGCTGGACCGGATAAACCGGTGGATACTTGAGGGTGAGTAGAATCGGCCTCCATGATCATACCGGAATTCCCGGAGGGGATGCAGCGTCCGGCCGCCGTCATCTGACCAGGTCATCCACTTCCGGCCGGGGGTTTCCGGGGTATCGCTTCCCCGTACGACCACGAGGATTCTGCCGTCTTTGAGGACCGCCGCGTCAGGTTCCAAAACACCCCGGGAAGAAGTTTCCGGAGAGAGGTAAACCTTGTTCGAAGGAAGCCATTCGTCGGTTCCCGCCCTGTTCCGCATCAGGACCAAACCCCCGTCCTTCATGTTGCCGGGAGCGCTCTTCCGGCACACCATGGGATGGAATCCGTTTCCTTCGGGGTCATAACAAACGCGCTGCCCCTTGTAGGACTGGTTCTTCATAACGAAATCCGGATTGAACGGGTCCTCCGGATCATACTCCGGTCCGTCCTCGAAACGGAGGAGGATAAGTTTTCCGACGTCAGTCTTTATAAAGGAATGATCCTGAAAGGGATGCTCCCCGGTTTTCCAATCGAAGGTGTAAAGTTCGTTTCCCGGCCAGAACCGTTTCATGACGGGACGAAGCATTCTGCCGGTTACCAGGTTCCAGCAGGGATTCCTCGGATGGGTCGCGATTCCTCCTTCCGGAAGCTGCGCGTTCACCTCCGGCATGAACTCCGGCTCCGACCAGGTCCTGCCGTTATCGGGGGATACCCGCCGCCGCCAGTTCCGGTAGTCGTCGGAAGCCTGGCTTGTCTTGAGGATTTCCTCCCTGGTCAATTCCCCGTCCAGATACCCCGCGCCGGCTACCCATTTCGCGGTATTCGGTTCATCCGCTTTTATATACAGTTCACGTTTCAGCATGATCTCTTCCCGAGGGATTTTGCGTCCCCGCGCCCATAATGATAAGATAGAGTAACCTGGCAGTCCGCGCTGTTTTATTATTTGAATTCACCATCTGTTCTCCTGTTTTGCAAAATATTTGCTACCAGGGAATGTTTGTATTTTCCAGTCCCGCCCGCCGTTCTAACGATATTTTAACCATATAATCTGTTGACAGATAAAATAATCCATATAATACTTAAATAGTCCAACTGGTCTATAACAGGAGGGGCAGATGAGTAGAATACCGACTGGAACATGAAAACAGGGAGGTATCAAATGGGTAACGGGCAATCAACAAAAGATAAAATTGTGATTATAATATGGCTGGTTTTTCAGGCACTCATTCTGACACTTCTCGCAAGCCTGCTTTTTTCGAATACCCGGGGGAATTCGGATACTAATCTATTGAATATTGATACACGGTCTTTAATATTTATAGGGGCGTGTATTATTTTGTTGGCGCGGCTGGGCGTAACTGCCCTTGTGCTCTTGCCCCGTCGGATGAGCATATCCGAAGCCGTAATCGTCGGACTGTGGTCTGCCGTTATCTACACGACCCTTACGTTCGCGACTCTCGTCAACGACCGGCCATTCGGGCTCCCCGGTATTATTGGAATCGTTTTTTTTCTCCTTGGAAGTTTTGTGAATTCCTTTTCAGAATTTCAGCGCAAGCGTTTTAAAGATGACCCCGTGAATAAAGGACGGTTATATCAAGACGGATTATTCTCCCTGTCCATGCATATCAATTATTTCGGAGACATTCTTTGGAGTATAGGACTCGCGTTGATTGCCGGAACACTTTGGGGATTCATCATTCCTGTCCTTATGATTATCATGTTTATTTTTATTCATATTCCCAGGCTTGATTCACACCTCGCGGAAAAGTATGATTCCCAATTCAGGGAGTACAAAAAAAAGACCAAGGTACTCATCCCCTGGATATATTGATTTAAGGAGTCCCGGGGTATGCCGAAAATAATTGATCACGAAGAATACCGAAACGAAATATCGAAAAAAGCGGTAGATATATTTCGCGCCTGCGGGTACCGGGGAATCGGAATGCGGAAAATTGCAGGGATACTCGGTATCTCAAAATCCGCGCTCTATCACTATTTCCCAACCAAAGAGGCGCTTTTCCTTGAGTGCACAAAACATGTTTCAGAAATTCAGATCGATACGACACTCCCCCCCGGACAGGCGATAGTACAATGGGCGAAGGGATGGGACAGCGTTTTTCCCGGAGAGTTACGGATAATGCTGGACTACGTAAACAGCCGTGATCCTGAAGAATTACAAAAAGATACTGCCGTTACCGTATTTATGGACGGAATATCAAAATCACTCGCGCCGGTAATAGGTGAAGACCGGATAAACATTGTTCTTTCAACGGTGTTCGGATTTCTTTTGCTCCGATTTTTTACCGGAAAATCTCCCGGCTTCAAGGAACTGGAAAAGATGTTGGAAAACCATATCTTAAAATAGTTTACAAAACCGGGCCTTTCTGGCAGAGTGCGGGAATGACGGTGATACTTGGCCAAACCTTCGCGCTTATAACCGCTCTCTGCTGGGCGCAAAACTCCATCGTGTACTCCATGGCCGGCCGGCGGGTGAGTTCTCAAACGGTAACCCACATCAGACTGTGGATTGCCCTGCCCGCCGTCCTGATCGTGCACCTGATCATAACCGGAGTCTTGATACCGTCGGGGATTCCCGTTTCTTCGTTTATATATCTTGCCGCTTCGGGATTAATCGGCTTCTTTCTGGCCGACATATTTATCTTTCACGGCTTCGTTGCCTTAGGTCCCCGGGAAACCATGGTTATCATGACCCTCTCCCCCATTTTAGCGGCTCTGCTGTCCTGGCTGTTCCAGGGTGAAACGCTTGCTTTGCAGCAGATTGCCGGTGTTCTGCTGACCATTGGCGGAGTCATGTGGGTAATCTACGCGGAACGTCAGCCGAAAAAGGACGGCAATAAAGACTACCAGAAAGGGATAACCGTGGCACTTCTCGGCGCCGCTGCCCAGGCAGGGGCGATGGTACTCTCTAAACAGGGACTGACCGAAGGGGTCCATCCCGTTTCCGCGAACATAATCCGGGTAACATTCGGTCTTGCCGGTCTGGCTGTGTTTATGATAAGCCGGAAAAGATTTGTATCCGATTTCAGAAAGATGGGAGACCGTAAAGCGTTCCTTCTTATCGGAGCGGGCGCTCTGGTAGGACCGGTGCTGGGGATCATCCTGGCACTTTACGCCCTAACCATGGCCCCGGTAGGAATCGTCACCACATTGATGCAGACAAGCCCCATCATGCTGCTCCCAGTGGACAAGTTTCTGTTCAAGCGGAAAATCCCATGGAGTGTATGGATCGGCACGGTGATTGCCGTGGCGGGTACAGCACTCCTGTTTATTAAGGTATAATAGCCCCATGAAAAGAAATATTCATCCAGCGTATAGTCAGATCGATCCGGAAGACCGCGGGAAAGTTGACGCGTTCATCAAAGAAACCGAGCAAAACGGCGGTCTAGCGCCAGTGGAAACCGTCCGTTTCTGGAAGGAAAACGAGGAAGCACGGAAGAATCCGTTTGATCCGCCCGGAGGTATTGTACCCTTCGGTGCATCCCTGACCCCGGAATGTGTCTTCGCGGAACTGGGAATTCCCGAGGATTTCCGACGGCAGGCCCGGGATCCGGAATGGCGGGTTCAGATTCACCGGCAATACAACGACAAAGCCGAAGAGATCGTGGGACGGCGGCTTATAAACGAATCGGTCCCGGACCCGGAAGACAGCTATCCGGAGCGCGGCGGCCTTCACACCCTTTTCGAAGCGGAAAACGTCTGGAAGGATCAGTCGTGGTGGCTGATGCAGTCGGCGGATAATCCTCCGGAACTGAAACAGCTGCTGGACCGGGTGGAGAATCGGCTGGAGTCACCGGAATATCGGGGTGTAAAAGACCTGATCCTTCCCGATGCGTGGGAGGACGCACGGAACCGGCTGCTCCCCCGGGGAATCCGGCCGGCCCCGTACCGGGGTCAGCGGGGTCCGATTACGTTTGCCATGTCCGTCTACGGGGTGGAGAATCTGATTTTCCTCATCATGGATAAACCGGAATTGGCGGAACGGTTCCGAGACCTGATCCTCCGGGGGATGTCGGCAATCGCGGAAATTATCGATAGAGAAGCGGGTTATGATGATCCGACCCGGGGATTCGGATTCGCCGATGACAACTGCGCCATGCTTAATCTTGAAATGTACGAATTCTTCGGACTGCCGATACTTGAGGGCATTTTTAACCGCTTCTCTCCCGGGCCCGAAGACCGGCGGTATCAGCATTCCGATTCCGATATGGCCCATTTGCTCCCCGCCCTGGCAAAGGTGCGGCTGAACGGCACGAATTTCGGACCCACCGTTACCGTCTCGGACATCAGGGATTACCTTCCGGAAGCGGTCATCGCCGGACAGCTCGCTCCTTTTACCTATTCCCGGAACGATCTTCCCAACCTGGGGGCTGAGTTTTTCCGGGATTTTAGACAGGCGGAAGAAAAGCGGGGACTGGTGATTGCGACCGCCGGCTCCATCAACAACGGCACCCGCCTCACAACGATGCGGTTTCTGATGGGACTGATGCAGCGGTACGGCCGGTACAAATCAGCAAATCCCGGTCAACTCCTTCTTTGATTAAGAAAAGGTCATAATTTCATATAATATATAAATTTAGATCGGGTTGACCAGGAATTGCTGGGTACAAATAGAAAAGGGCTCCCGAAGGAGCCCTGGTTTTATACCTCTGTTATTGATCACTTCTAACGAATCTGAATCCAAGATACACGGCTACAGAAGCCGGTGAATACCCGTTTTCATATCCGACCCGCAGGAGAGACGCGGATCCGGAATAATTTCCGCCGCGGGTTACCCGTTCGTATCCGGCAGCAGCCCAGTCAAAACACCATTCACCAACATTGCCGCTCATATCATAGAGTCCGAGGGAGTTCGCGGTTTTCTGGGCAACATCGGAGGTGGAGGTGCTGTTGTCGAGGTACCAGGCAACATCTCCCGTGGCGTTGCTGTCCGTGTGATCCGATGTCGCTCCGCTGGCCGAATCTCCCCGGGTGAACCAGGGATCGCTGAAGCCGGCGACGGTATTAGTGCTATTTAACCGCCGGCGGGCCGCGAGTTCCCATTCCGCGGCGGCGGGGAGTCTGAATCCATCCGCTGTCGGATGGACATACGGGTCGTCCTGTCCGCCGGGATCCGGATACGAGATGCCGGTAGCGTCCACGGATTTAAGGACCTGGGTGTAACCGGAATCGGTGTAATAGACAGGCATGAGGAATGCTTCTTCATTCCAGTTGTACCATGCGGTAAGGGCGTTGCACCACACCATGGCGTCCCGCCAGCTGATGTTGGTAACCGGCTCTTCAGGAGTTTCGGACGGTCCCGCGCCGTCGGAACCGTCATGGCCTTCTCGGCCCGGATTCGCGAAAGTATATCCTCCCTGCTGGGTCGCCCATGAATATACCTCATACCACAATTCATAGGTCACTTCAGTGTCGGCAATCTGAAAGGGATCAGATACAGTTTCGGTACCGTCGTCATCGGTTCCGGCGGGAAAATCTTCATACGGCGGAACGGCAATCATGTTAAATGAATAATCACTTGGGGTATAAATTTCTACAGTACCGGGTATGTAGATAGTCATGCTTTTTGTTGCCGGATCCGGACCATATTGGCCGTCCGAATCTACTGCCTGTACCTCCCAATGCAGGGTATCTCCATGAACGAGTGTATTGGGATAGGTATAACTCGGAAGCGAAACAGAGACGGGATTCGCGCTTCCCAATCCGTCATATGTCGTAGCCGATATTACCTCGTAGGAAGCAGCCCCCGGAACGGGATCCCATTCCATTGTCGGGGTAGTGTCGTTCACGTAACTATCATTTTCCGGAGACATACCTGAGATTTCTCCCCAATAGATATGCAGAGTAAACCGCTGCAGCCACGGATCGCTTGGCGGTGAGCTGATTGGGCCGTACTGTCCGTCAGCATCTTTCGCCCGTACCCGCCAGTAATAAGCTTGTAAATTGGTTAAATAGGCTGAGGGAGTATAAGAGTTCGTGGTAACGGTCACTGCGCCGGAGAAATCAGAGGTGAAGTCATTGGGGTTTTCAACGACATGTATTTCATAGAGGACAGCACCGGGAACCGGATCCCATTCAAATGTGGGTGTTGTGTCCGAGGTAGCTGAATCATGTTCAGGAGATAATCCGGATAATTCGCCCCACCAAACACCAAAACTTTCGATGTCACTCCACGCGCCGAATTCACCATCACTGTTCGCTGCCCGAATCTGCCAGAAATACGTGGCATCCAAATTATTTAGATAGGTATCGGGAGTAAACGAACTTTCTTCAAGGGTTTCTGTAGCGGCGGTTTCAAGATCCACCGTTGAGGCCGCAAATTTCAGTTCATAACTTTCCGCGCCGATCACATCATCCCAATCGAACGTCGGGGTGGTATCGGTAACTAATTCACCACCCTGCGGGGTCATGTTTTTAAAGCCGATCCGGAAGGAATACACCAGACTCCAGGCGGTGGCGCTGTCCTCGCTGTTTATGCCCCGGACCCGCCAATAATAGGTGGTGTTGTCGTTCAACGCGGAATCCGGAGTATAAGTGCTTTCCGTCAGTTCAAATTTGTCTGAATCCGGCAAATCATCTTCCACGGTACCGTACTGGAGTTCATAGGATACCGCTCCCGCTATATCCGCCCAGGTAATTTCCGGAGTGGTATCCAGCAGCGAAGCGCCGTCGGGAGGAAATCTGTCCTGAATAGAGCCGATTACGATGGTAAAAGAGCGCGTCGTACTCCACGCGCTGGGCTGACCGTCGGCATTTATAGCCCGTATGCGCCAGTATAAGGGAGAGTTCATAACCATGCCTTGACTTGGCGTATAGGTACTTTCGTCAAGGGGAATGATTTCTCCGCCGTTTATGGCAGATTCGTTCTGGGATATTTGAAGTTCGTAATTTACCGCGCCGGTCACGTCGTTCCAGTCGAAGGTGGGAGTGACATCATTCTTTTCCGTGCCGTCTTCAGGCGATAACGATGTAAACGGATCGGTCATGGTGAAGGCTGCCGCTTCACTCCATTCACTCCATCCTTCATCGGCCGGTTTACTCCGGACCCGCCACGAGTATTCTCCCGGCTGCAGGCTGATACCGGAGGGTTGAATAATACTGATGCTGCTTTCATCCTCCCAAACAACTCCTGTTGTGAAGTCCGTTCCTTCGGCTATTTGAAACTGATACGACGCGGCATTCCTGATCGGCGATGCCGTCAACGTCGGAATAAAAATTCTTTCGCTCCCTGAAGGATCCAAAGGACTTAATACGTTTTTACAGGTAAACATGAAAAACAGTACTCCAATCATGATAACTGCAGCAAGGCAGTATCTTTTCATCATCATCCTCCGATATAAAATTATTTTGATATTAGTACATACCACTGTTTGTTAAAAATGTGGAAAACTGCCGGTCATGTACCATATTAATAGAAGATTATATCATGAAATTTAAGTTTCTTCCGGTTTTTTTGAC
>CAYLLE010000020.1:7864-27342 GCA_964384485.1 uncultured Spirochaetales bacterium
CCATATTAATAGAAGATTATATCATGAAATTTAAGTTTCTTCCGGTTTTTTTGACGATATGTATTAGTAATCATCAATATATCTTTTCATTTTGGAAGCTCATAGTATACCATCGGCACTTTCTAACATTCCATTCACTTTGTTAGGCGCAAGCAAATTCCGGGCGGTCCATGCTGACGCAGCCTATTCCGGGTCGGCGGTTCGGCAAAGGCGGAAGCCGGCGAGCCTGCTGGTATTATGCGGAAAAATATAGAAAACCATTCCGATTTGCAATACTGATTCCGTTTCGGTATAAGTACCGCCCAACAGATACCGAAAACTGGTAGTCTGGGTAAAGCACCATTCCGAAACATTCCCGCTCATATCGTACAGTCCAAGGGCGTTACCGCTGCCGGGTCCGAGGCTCCTGACCCGCTGCTCATCTTCATACGGGTTTGGATCATCATACGCGTACACAGCAACTGCCCGGTTGGCTGCTTCGTTTAGATAATTATCAGCCGCGCCGCTTGCTGAATCACCCTTTGTAAAGTATGGACTGCTGTACCCGCTTACTGTGTTCGTTGAATCACTCCCCCGGTACCGGGCGGTATATTCCCATTCTTCTTTTGAAGGTAGTCTGTAGCCGTTCAGATCGGTATTTTCCGCGGTTTCATCATGCTACCAGGTTGTACCGATATTTGTATACACAACATTATCGGTATTCCCGTCCCGCATCTCCGTGAGCCAATTGCAGAACATCACCGCTCCGTACCATGAAACTTCCGTTACCGGATGATCTTCAAAGCCGTTTACCGCGTAAAAGGTGCCGAACCCGTCAAATTTTACCTTACAGTTATCGTACTCTAAAGCAAGCAGAACCCTTCCTCCGAACTTCGCGGCGGTAATATCGAGTCCATTGTGATCGCCCGCGGTGCTGGAAAACTTACCGTTATCATACGCCCATTGGAGCACCTCGGCCATTGCCGCGTTGGTCACCTCGGTTTCTCCCATCCAGAACCGGGTGGTGAGTTCGGCACTGCCGCTGTCGTCGGTTTCAGTAGGGAAAGTGATAGTTGCCCGGTCTTGAGCGTAAATCATTGTAAGGGTTTCGCCTAACCTTAATATCCCGGCGTCACCGGGGGCGGATGCTTCATGAAAACCGGAATCTTCAACGGCCCTTAATAAAACGGTTACCGTGTAATCCCGGGTGGTGCCGTCCTCGGCTATTACCGTGTAAGTGACCGGGGCGGTGAAATCATTGGCGGTTGTACCGCTGAATTGGAGATTTTCATTTACGGAAACACCCGCGCCGGTTGCGGTAAAATCAGCGGTAAGACTGCCCGGATCGGTTCCATAGGGGAGGATCACCGAGATGTCGGTGCCGGTAAGTGTCCCCGTCGCAGTGATGTCCAGTTCCGGATTAGCCGCGGGAGTAAAACTGAACGCGGTTATCTCTTTTTCACTGCTTAGTTCCGGCTCCGGCTGACAACTCGTATACAGCAGGAGACATACAACTCCAAAACCAAAAATAAAAAACACCTTTTTCACTTCTTTTTCCTCCGAAGCGCTAAATTTTATACGTTTAGAATTATTTTAGATATGATATTCTTGTTTTTTTCTTCAGAATATAATTTAAATATAGCGCAGTCAACAGAAAAAACCAGATATGACTGACACGTTGCGGTCAAGTCTTACGAAAATTTCCCGGAGTGATACATCTGTGCGCAGGCCAATCATATCTTGTTCTTGTTCAGCATGGTTCGTAACTATATACGATCGGGTCGATTCTATAGTAGACTGCATAAGGCCGGCTCCTTGTTATTATAATATGTATTATAGTAATATCGTACTGAGTTGCCGGGAATCCGTATTTACAGCTTTATTCTTTTCTACTGGCGGTGTTGGAATTGTTTAATTCAAAAGGGGCATATTATAAACGGCTGATCTATTCCTATATTTCCCTGTTTGTGTTTCCCCTTATTATTATAGTATTGCTCTCACACCTGTATATAACGCCAACAATATACAAAAAGGAAGTTGACTACAGTAACAGGCTTCTCAATCATATAGCAAATTCCACTGAAATGGTGTTCAATGAAATCAACCAGATAGCTTTCAATTATTCCATTGACAGTGATTTTCAAAAGGTGCTTTCGTCCGAACCCATTCATGACACATACTTCATCAGAGAGGTAACCAACAGGATAGCCAGAATCCAGCATGCAAACGAAAACCTTCATTCTGTATACCTTTATTCCACATACAATAACAAGGTTATTCACAGTGAAGGATTTTACAGGCATCTGGACAATTTTTATGACAGGGAATTTCTTGAACAATATATAGACACTAATAAAAAAACACTGGTGGAATCAAGGTTTATAAATATTGAAAATAACATCGGCAAAATAACTGGGAAAACCAAGGTTATAAGTATTGTGAAATACCTTCGGGGAAGACATGGAATATTCGTTTTCAATATCCGGGAAAGTACAGTTAGAAATATAATTGAAAGCCTCTCCGGTAATAATGGAACGGTACTGATTATTGGCAAGCATGGTAACATTATCTCACACTCGCATGATGACAACACTGCTAACAGCTTGATTAGTGCAGAATTTTTAGACAGTATAACAACCAGCAACAAGAACAATTTCACTATCAGTGGGAACGGCAATACTCTATCAAACGAAAAAATGGTATCCTTTGTAAAATCGAATTTACAAAACTGGATATTTGTAAATATTGTTGATACCGGAAACCTCAGAGCCGCATCAATAAAAATAACAGCTATTGTATTTTCTGCATCATTATTATGTATGATACTTGGGCTTCTCAGTGCATTTCTGTTTTCCAGGAAAATATACACTCCTGTTGAACTCCTCATGTCAAACATAAAAAAGATAATTTCCAGGAACGAAGAGTCTGTGGGAAAAAGCTATATTGATACCGTTGATGAGTTCAAATACATTAATTTCGTCATAGACAGGTGGGCCGATGAGGAAAAAAGCATGAAGGAAAAGTTGTCCAGCAGCAATGCTCTTGCAGCTGAAAGATTCCTTCAGAAACTGTTAACAGGAGAAATACCGGAAAACGAAATACAAAAAAAGCCAGATTTCTTGAACCTTGAATTAAAGGATGGATTTTTCATTGTTATTACCGTGGAACTGGACAACTGGGAAAGACTCACCTATCATATGAGCGAAAAAGAAATAAACAGGGCAAAGGAGCATATTAGGGATATTATAAGAGAAAAATTTGCAGAGTGCGGTTACAATATTACCAGCGCCAATTTTGAGCAAAAAAGGCTTTCAGCTGTTATCAGCTATACGAAAGAACAAAAAATTGAAGCGGTAAGCAATGTTCTTAACGTTGCAAACTGTGTGAAAAGAGCGATAAGGGAACAGCTTGGCTCCTCGGTTTCCATAGGAATAGGGGAACCCATATCAAGCCGGCATGAGATTTTTAAATCATACTATCAAAGCTGTAATGCCCTTGATTACAAAATATTGTACGGTAGCAGCCAGATATTGTATATCAGCGACCTGAGAAGAGGCAAATCAAAAAATTATATTGACCTGTACAGGATTGAGTTTGACAATGAGCTGATACTCAAGGCCGTAGTCAATATGGATTGTAACAAAATAGTCCGGCAGTTTGAAAAAACAGTGGACAAACTTATTAATATTGGAGCGGACACCTCATACATCAGGATACTTTTTCTTCAATATATTGGCTCGATTTCTAGAATTTCCTATGAACTCAATATTGATTCGGCAAAGGACATCGGAAATTCCGAATACGAAAATGCAATAAAATGCAGAACGGTCACCGACATGAAAAGCTATATATACTCATATACCCAAAAAATTATCCAGGCATATGAGGAGGGAAAAGAAAACGACATAACAAATGAAATAGTTGAGAAGGTAAAAAATCATATTATCAGCAATTACGATGAAGCCATATGCCTGGATTCGATGGCAGACATGGTTTATGTAAGCAAATACCATCTGTCAAGGATTTTCAAGCAAAAGGTCGGTAAAAAGTTCAACGAGTTTTTAAACAGTACCCGTATCGAAAAGGCCAAAGAGTTTCTGGAAACGACTAACCTTGATATAAAGGATATAGCCGGAAAGGTTGGGTACGATACTCCGAACAGCTTCAGCAGAATGTTCAAGAACAGAACAGGACTCAGCCCCACTGCTTATAGAAATAGATTGAAAAGAACACACTTGCAGGCGGAGGAAATTCATCTTTGGAGCAATAAGCGTGTGCCTGAGCAATAAATGTAGTATTTAATCATGCTGATTCTTAAGACGGTAAGCAACAAATGAATCAGTATGCAAAAACTGTAGTTTGAAATTGCATTCATACCATGGTACGATTTTTAACAATAAACACGCTAACAGAAAGTACAGGTGATGGTATGAAAAATAATACAGCTCTAAAAAAAGATACCGAATCTGCAGGAAGGCTTCTTTATTCTAAAAGAAAAACCAGGCTTGTTCAGAATATTATTGACTATAAAACATTGTACCTGATGATGCTTCCCGGCCTGCTGATTTTCTTCCTTTATAAATACGGTCCGATGTATGGCTTGATCATAGCATTCAAGGACTATAACATGAAAGAAGGTATCTGGGGCAGCCCATGGGTCGGTTTAAAGCATTTCCAGGATATGTTCAGGGCCGATTCCTTTTATACCGTGTTCAGGAATACCATACTTATACAGTTTTACAAGCTTGCCATAAATTTTCCCGGTCCTATAATCCTTGCATTAATGCTTAATGAAATACGCAATATAAAGTTTAAAAGAAGCATCCAAACAGTGGTATATCTGCCTCATTTTCTTTCATGGGTCATAGTGGGCGGACTGGTTGTCACACTGCTCAAGCCTACGGGAACGGTAAACCAGATTTTTGCAAGCCTTGGGCTTCCCACATACAACTGGATGATGGAGCCGAAGTTTTTCAGGGGTATAGTAGTTGTATCCGCTTTGTGGAAGAATGTAGGCTGGGGTACGATTGTATATCTTGCAGCATTATCCGTTATAAATATCGAATTATACGAAGCTGCATATGTTGACGGTGCAAGAAGGTGGCAGCAGCTATGGAATATAACCCTGCCCTCACTGGTTCCTACAATTATAATACTGTTTATACTCCAGTTGGGAAGAATTCTTGAGGTCGGGTTTGAGCAGATTTTTGTGCTGTACAATCCAATTACATATGAAGTCGGCGATGTGTTTTCCACATATATCTACAGGGTGGGTCTGCGCGGCATGAGGTTCAGCTATACAACAGCAATGGGCATTTTTGAATCGGGTGCCGGGGTAATACTTGTTTTAATCGCTAATAAGTTCGCAAAAAAAATAAGCGAAGGAGAATACGGTATATGGTAAATGGGGAAATGACAGTATGATGCATAAACAGACCACAGCGGAAAAATTCTTTCATGGGTTAATAGTTGCAATACTAATCTTGACGGCATCAGCCATGATAATACCCTTTATTCATATACTGGCTGTCTCAATGAGTGGGGCACGGGAAGTCGCAAGAAGAGAGATTTTCCTGTGGCCGAAGGGCTTTCAACTTAACACATACAAGCATGTTTTTGCGAGTCCCCAGATGACAAGGGCAATGCTCAATACGATTTATATCACAGTAGTAGGTACTATTATAAGTGTGGTATTGACAGCCATGCTTGGTTATGCCCTTTCAAAAAAACAGATTGTGGTAACCTCCGTCATACTCCAGCTTGTGGTGTTTACAATGCTGTTCAAGCCTGGTATTATCCCAACCTATCTTATTGTGAGAAGCACACAGATTATTGATACCAGATGGTCACTGATGCTTCCTGTAGCAATCCAGCCCTTCAACCTTATAATAATGAAGTCATTTTTCCAGAACATGCCTGACGAGCTAGAAGAGTCAGCAATCATTGACGGTGCCGGCTGGTTTACAATATTCATAAAGATTGTTGTACCGCTTTCAATGGCGGGTCTGGCAACAGTAGTACTGTTTTACGCGGTACAGAGGTGGAATACGTTTTATCACGCCGTCATTTATTTGAATGATATGAAAAAATACCCGTTGCAGGTTGTATTGAGGGAACTGGTAATTCAGGGAACCAGACTGGAGGAATCTGCAATGGTGGAAGGAAGCGCGACCGATTTCCCTGAAATGAACCTAAAGTCTGCAGTAATAATGTTTGCAATAATCCCTATTCTAATAGTATACCCATTCTTACAAAGGTATTTTGTAAAGGGTGTAATGATAGGAGGAATAAAAGGCTGATCATCTCCTATTGTTCTGAATGGAGATTTTTACAATAAATATATTTTAAGGAGGAGTATTATGTATGGATTTAGGAGGAGTATTATGTATGGAAAAAGCATGAAGTTGCTTATTCTTGTGTTGGCAATGGCAGTAAGCCTGTTTTTCGGCTGTGGCGGTGATGATGAGACCGCCACAACAAAGCAGGGTGGTACTGAATCCGAGTCTGAGGGAAAAGAACCTGTTCATCTGACGATTACGCATGACCCCCAGTGGGATACCAATTTGATGGACTCCGAGGCATTCGCGATCTGGAACGGACTCGCCAATGAAGCCGGGTTTGATATTGAAATAATATCACAGCCTCACAGTAACTACGGCGAAAAGCTTGATGTATTGTTTGCATCCGGCGATGTAACTGATATTGTATGGGACTTTGCCTTGTTTGACAGGTATAAATCAGGACTTCTTGTAGAATTGGATGATTTGCTGGCAAAAGACGAATACCAGGGATTGGTTGACATGGTGCCCGAAAAAGCATGGGATCTTGTCAAAGTAGGTGGTTCCACCTATGCCGTCCCCACGCCTCTAGAAACACTTCCAAGGCGGGGAGACATGATAAGGCAGGACTGGCTTGACAATCTTGGGCTTGATATGCCAAAAAATCTCGAAGACATAAAACATGTCTTCCACGAGTTCACCTACAGCGACCCTGACGGAAACGGTGAAGATGACACCTGGGCTGCTTCTTTCCGCAAGGACCTTTCCTGGTTCGATGGTTTTCATGGGGCATTTGACCTACAGTCCATGTATTGGCCCGCATATGAACTTCCATGCGACGATGTGGACGGTGAACTGGTCATGCAATATACGATGCAGAAATACAAGGACTACCTGGCATTCATGAGAGAGCTTTGGGCTGACGGTGTGTTTGACCCCAACGCATTTCTTAACGTAGGCAGCGACTTTGGCGATCTGTGGAAAACAGGTCAAATCGGATATATTCATCACTACGCATATAACGCCAAAAACAATTTCACAAGACTGACACAGGAGATTTCGGAAAATCCGGATGCCGAGTTTGTAGCAGTACTGGATGGGATAGAAGGACCGTATGGTGTCGGCCCGACTGAGGACAGACCGTCCGGAAGATATATAATGATAACGGAAAAATGTGAAGACCCGGAAGCCGCTCTTGACTATCTTAACTGGGCTTTTACAATGCCTGACGAAAGACAGGAAGAACTTGTCAAATGGGGAGTGGAAGGAATTCACCATAAGGTAATAGATGGTGTAAAATACAGAAACCCGAATACTTGGACCGGTTCTATTAATGAGGCAGCACAACTCGGTGACGGGGACATGTTTTCCGATGTCAAAAACCCGGTTCCGACAAGACATGCCAGGATAAACATGATGGGACGATTTGCCGGTGCCATTGATCCTGAAGACGAAACATGGATGAAGGGAATGTATGGAGACTATGGCTTACATGTATTCCAAAACCTTGTCACCCATCCGTTGGATACGAAACTGTGCGGCAAGCCTGAGCTACCAGGCGAGGAAAAAATTCCTGAAATGAATAAGATAATCATTGAGCACCAGACCAAGATTATCATGGGTTATGAAGAACTGGACGCAGGGTTCGATAAAATGGTACAGGAGCTTAAAAATATCGGTCTTGACGAAATGATGGCCGAAAGACAGAAATGGTATGATGAGAATAAAAAGTAATAAGTTATGATTCCTGAACAATACTGAAAACAGGGAGACGGGCCAATTGCCGTCTCCCTGTTTTTATATCAAAAAGAGATTGATAAACGGTAAGGTAAGCGTGTAATGTACCGTCAACCGTAGCCGATTTTTCATCGGAAGCATAGCGGGGAGCATGGATCGGCAACTGCTCCTGCAGGATCAGACCAACTAATAGCAGTGAAGCCAAATAGCGGTTGTGTCTATTCCCCGGTCCTGCATAAAAGGAAGCCTAAACTGCCGGCATTTAATACGTAAGGGAGAATATAAAAAATGCGCCAAAAAAAAAATTCGATTTTCGTCATCGGCGACAGTATCTCCATCCACTACGGCCCCTATCTTGAAATCTATCTTAAAAACGGTTTCACCTACTCCCGGAAAACGGGCGAGGACGGACTCATCGATCTGGACAACCCCCGGGGAGCAAACGGCGGAGACTCGTCAATGGTTCTGGAATACCTGCGGGGTGATCCCCCATTCAACCGTCCTGATTTCCTGCTGGTAAACTGCGGCCTCCACGATCTAAAAACCGACCCGGATTCCGGTAAAAAACAGATACCCATAAACCGGTACCGGGAGAATCTCGAAAAAATCGCTGTTGCGGCCCAAACGGCCGCAGGGCAAATGGTCTGGATCCGCAGCACTCCCGTTCATGATGAAACCCATCAGTCCAAGGGCAAACCGTTTAACCGGTACAATCAGGATGTAATAAGGTACAACCGGACGGCGGACGAAGTCATGCGGGAGCATGGAATTCCCGCGATCGACCTCTATGGATTTACCATTAATATAGAAGAAAACCTTTATTGCGATCACGTTCATTTTACTATTCCAGTCCGGAAACTGCAGGCCGCGTATATCGCGGGGTGGATTACCGGATTCAGCCCCGCGGGAAACACGGGATAGGTTTCAGGTTCCGGGGGTCCTGCGGGGCGGCATCCGGGTCGTCGGGAATGGGCGGTTACACGTACGAACCTCAGTCAGTTAAGGGCGGCTTATGCGTATGAAGTCTGTTCGCGTAAACGCACAGGCCAGCCGGTTCTCTACAATCCCGTTATTTTATGCTACAGAATAGATAACATGTTCAGCCCGGCCTGCAGCTGCAGCGTTTCCAAACGATGAAGGCATAATAAGGAGCATGCTGTGTACTACGGAGTCCGGTATTACCCGGAGCATTGGCCGGAGGAACGGTGGAAAACCGACGCGGTATCTCCCTGGGACAGCCTGGACGGATACCGCCTGGTAATCGCTCCGAGGCTGTGGACTGTTCCGACGGAAACAGCCGATCGGCTCCGGGAGTTTGTCCGGAACGGCGGTACCCTGGTATTGCCCACGACCCGGAAAAAAGCTTCGCCGTGGAGAGTAAGGTAATAAATTAAGCCGAAAAATACCCGCTTCGGGAACGGGGTTAATTCACCGTAAATCCGGACACCCGGGATAGGAAGCACGGCATTCAGCAGCGAAACGGCGGAACCGGTAATGAGTTCAAACAGAGTGTGAACGGAGAAGATCTGCACCGTAGAAAGCAATTCCCGGTAGAAAAATTTGACAACACACGATAATTGGTATATAAATAGGTATATACCAAGGGGGTAATGGAATATACCAATCATGGATACATTCAAATCAATCACAATTGACAAGGCAAGCGACGTAGCGGTTTACCGTCAGATCATAGATCAGATCACCAGACTCATCCAGTCGATGGAAGCGGAACCGGGCGACAAGCTTCCTACTGAACGGGATCTGGCCGAACGCCTGGGTATTGCCCGGGGAACCATTACCAAAGCGTATGAAGAACTGGAACGGAACCGGCTTATCGACAGCATCCAGGGGCGCGGGAGCTTTGTCGCGGCGGGCCGTGAACTGGAACAGCCCGGCCGGAAAAATCAGGCTTTAACCGCCATCGACCGGTTCCTGGATCATCTCGAAGAACTTAAATTCACAAACCGTGAAATCCGTACACTTATTGATCTGAAAATTCTGGAACGGGAAGAACGGAGGCGTCAATTTAATATCGCCGCGGTGGACTGCAATCCCGAAGCCCTGGAAATATATCAGCGTCAATTAGGTTTTATACCTCATCTTCAGATAAAAAAAATCCTCCTGGATGAATTAGTTAAAAGCGGAGATTGTGAGCAGCGGCTTAAGGAATTTGAACTTATCCTGACCACGGAAAAACACTACAGCGAGGTACTCGGGGTGGTACCGGGTTTGAAAGACCGGCTGCTGCGCGTAGCGGTGGCATTGAGTCAGGATACCGTCATCAGCCTTGCCGGAGTTTCCAGTATACAGCGAATCGGGATCATGGCGGACTCTATTGAGTTCATCAACCTTGTAAAAACCAAGCTTAAAGATTTTCAGCTGCCTCTGAGGCCGGTCAAACACCGCTTCACCAGTCAAACAGATGATTTCAACGACTTTATAGCGGACCGGGATGTAATAATATTACCTCCCGGACGGGGGCTTCCCCCTGACAAGGAGTACCGGGGGTCTATCCAGGACTTTACCAGCCGCGGGGGCAAAAGGATCTATTTTGAATATCAGCTTGAACGGGGATCACTGCTCTATGTCGAAGAACGGATCAAGGAGCATTTAAATTCGCCTGTTTCGGGGATGTAATGAAATCACAGAACAAGAATCAAAAACCTACTATTATATTAGGAGTGATCGGAGCCGATTGTCATTCGGTGGGGAATAAAATCCTGGACGCGTATTTTTCCGAACAGGGCTTTCACGTAATCAATCTGGGGGTGATGGTAAGTCAGGATGAGTTCATCGACGCGGCTGTCGAGACCGGGGCTGAAGCAATTCTCGTGTCCTCACTCTACGGTCACGGGGCACTTGACTGCGAAGGATTCCGTGACCGCTGTGTTGAACGGGGAAAAGGCAGGCTCCTTCTCTACGTCGGAGGAAATCTGGTAGTCGGCAAGCAGGACTTTACGGTGACGGAAGCAGCGTTTAAAGCCATGGGATTCGACCGGGTTTTTCCTCCTTCAGCGGATTTAGCCGACGCCGCGGCGCGGCTGCGGCAGGACATCGAGGAGCGTCAGTAGAATGCGGTGGCCAGCAGTTTCCGAATGCGTCAGTATCGACATCGGCTCTACGTTTACAAAAGGAGCCAGATTTCGCTTCCCCCCTGAGGGTATGAAAGAACCGAAACCGGAAGTGATACACCGGGCGGACAGAGCCACAAACCGGAACGACCTTACCATCAGCTTTAATGAGGTGTTGGGAGAACTGACTTCCCGCGCCGGAGAGAAACTGCCGGTTCATGTTTCCTCATCGGCCAAGGGCGGTCTGTCCGTCGCCGCGGTCGGCATTGTTCCCGACCTCACCCTGAAAGCCGCCCGTCTTACCGCCTGTTCCGCCGGAGCTAAAATAATCAAAACCTACGCCTACAGGCTTACCGATGACGAACTGGCCGAGTTAACAGCCTTGCGGCCAGACATCATCCTCCTGACCGGCGGCACCGACGGCGGCGATGAGGATTACGTCCTGCACAATTCCGCCATGCTGGCCGGCTCAGGTACCGACGCGGTAATCCTCTACGCCGGAAACGCGAAGGCGGCGTCCCGGGTTGAACGGAACCTTTCCAGGAAACAGGTACGGGTAGTACCGAACGTCCTTCCCGAAATCAACAGGATAAACCCCGGACCGGCCCAGGACGCTATACGCCGGATTTTCCTGCAGGAAATCATTAAAGGCAAAGGCCTGACGGATGTGCAGAGCCGCGCTGCCGGCCCGATAAAACCGACACCCCTGGCGGTTTTCGAACTAGTCCGGGTGATGGCCGGAGACGATCCCTGGAAGGACAGCATGATTGTGGACCCGGGAGGCGCCACCACCGACTGTTACAGTAACTCCGAGGCCGCTGCTCCGGAAACGGGATCGGTTACCTTCCGGGGTCTGCCCGAACCGCGGATAAAGCGGAGCGTGGAAGGTGACCTGGGGGTACGGCTCAGCCTGCGGACGCTGTTCGCTTCCGCCGGCGGTCGGATTGAGGCTCGAGCCGCGAAAGTGGGAATTGGAACGGAAGAGGTGTCCGCTTACATCGAAAAAGTAAGTTCCGGGATCAGCCGGCTCCCCGGGACGGAACAAGAGGAAGAACTCGACCGTATTTTCGCGTCGGCCTGCTTTGCCTTAGCCGTTCGGCGCCATGCCGGCACCATGCGGACCGTCTACGGTCCCCTGGGAGAGCAGTTCGTGCAGACAGGGAAAGATCTCCGGCGGGTGCGGCGGGTTATAATAACGGGGGGTGTGTTGAGCCGGTACGGTTTGCTCATTAATTTTCCCGGGTCTTGGGAAAGCGACGGAAATTCCGGAGCCGGAAACGGAGTTGAGACCGTCACCCTGGTTCCCCGGACCTTCGAATTATATCGGGATTCCGGATACATACTGCCGCTTTTGGCCAATCTGGCGGAACCATATCCAAACGCGGTCCTTACACTTCTAAAGGAGTGTTTAATAAAGGAGGATACGGTACGATGCGCGTGAAGCAGCTTGATCGTAACGAATTCTTACAGAGCCGGGGCGAAGTATTAGCCGCCTGGCCTACCGGAGCAGAGGTTGATCTTGAGGAAGGGGTCCGTTATCAGCGGGACCTCCTGCCGGAGTGCAGGTTCAGCCTCGCCATAGGCGCCGCAAGGGATGAAGGAAGGATCCTCCTTCAGCCCCGGGCCGGAGTTGCCCTTTTGGACGAGCATATCCGTCTTCTGCAATACCTGAGTGATGAAGGCGGCGCCGACCTGCTGCCCACCACCATCGACGCCTACACACGGCAGAATCGTTATCAGGAGGCACAGGCCGGGATCGAAAAATCGCTTACAGCGCGTACATCCATGCTGAACGGTTTTCCGGCGGTAAATCACGGCGTGGCAAATTGCCGCCGAGTAGTAGAAGCAGTAAATAAACCGGCCCAGGTCCGCCACGGCACTCCGGACGCCCGGCTTTTGGCCGAGATTACCCTGGCTGCCGGTTTTTCAAGCTTCGAGGGCGGAGGCATCAGCTACAACATTCCGTACACAAAACGGATCCCCCTGGAAACGTCCCTCCGGAACTGGATGTACGTGGACCGGCTGGCCGGTTACTATGAAGCGGAGGGAGCGCCGATCAACCGGGAACCCTTCGGACCCCTGACCGGGACCCTAGTCCCGCCGTTTATCAGTCATACCGTCGGCATATTAGAAGGGCTGCTCGCCCTTTCCCAGGGAGTCCGTTCCTTGACCCTCGGATACGGCCAGACCGGCAATCTTATTCAAGACGCCGCGGCGGTTATCAGTCTGCGGGAATGCGCCGAAGCCTATTTCCGGGAAGCCGGTTTCGACGATTTTGACCTGACAACGGTATTCCACCAATGGATGGGGGGGTTCCCGGCACAGGAATCCAAGGCGTTTGCCGTTATCACCTGGGGAGCAGCCGCCGCGGCATTCGCCCGGGCCGACAAAATCATCGTCAAAACACCCCACGAAGCAATGGGCATCCCTTCCATGGAAGCCAACGCCCAGGGGCTTCAGGCCAGCCGGCAGGCGGTCAGCATGCTTAAGGATCAACACCTGGAAAACAGCCCCGCCCTGGAACGGGAGACGGATATTATCAAGCGGGAGGTGGATTGCGTGATGCAGAACGTGCACCGACTGTCGGAGGGTAATTTAATCGACGGCATTATCCGGGGCTTCGGGGCCGGTGTTATCGACATCCCCTTCGCGCCGTCGGTGTATAACCACGGAAAAGTGCTCCCGATCCGGGACGATGAAGGCTTTGTCCGGCTCTACACACCCGGCAGCATTCCTTTAAACGACGACATTATGGAGTTTCATCGGGAGCGGCTGGCCGCGCGTGCCGCCTCGGAAGGACGTGACGTGAGTTTCCAGATGGTGACTGATGATATCTACGCCGTCAGTAAAGGCAACCTGGTGGGCCGGCCGAAATAAGGAGGTATGATGAAAATCAGCAGAGCCCTTTTCGTCCCTGCTTCAGCCGGCTTCTTCTTCGACGACCAGCGGGCAATTAAAAAAGGAGCCCGGCATGACGGCTTTACCTACGTCGGTAAGACCAAAACTGCCGGTTTTAGACGGATTCGGGAAGCCGGGGAAGCCATATCCTGCGTGTTAGTACTGGAAGACGGGCAGACAGCCCTGGGTGATTGCGCGGCGGTCCAGTATTCCGGGGCCGGGGGCCGTGATCCCCTTTTCCTGGCGGAGAGCTATATCCCCTTTTTGGAGCAGGAAGTCCGGCCGCTCCTGGAAGGCCGGGAAATCACCGGATTCCGCTCCATGGCCGGTGAAATATGCCGATTGCAGTTCCACGGCCGTCCCATGCACCGGGCCCTGCAGTACGGCTTGAGCCAGGTTCTGCTGGACGCCCGGGCAAAGAGTCTGCGTGTGCCGCCGTGCCTGGTGATCTGCCGGGAATACGGTTTGCCGGTTCCGGACAGGGCCGTCCCCGTTTTCGGTCAGACCGGCGACGACCGCTATGACGGTGTGGATAAAATGATTATAAAACGGGCCGATGTTCTCCCTCACGGGCTCATCAACAATATCAACGACAAATTAGGCCGGGACGGCGGCAAACTCGCGGACTACATAGAATGGATCGCGGCAAGAATTAAACTCCTCCGCCTTGATCCGTCATACGTACCGGCCATCCATATCGATGTCTACGGAACCATCGGCCTTATTTTTCAGAATGATATACACAAGACGGCCGACTATATCGCGGGCCTGGAAGGGGCGGCCGGCGGGTTCCCCCTCTACATCGAAGGACCGGTGGATATGGAAGAAAAATCCCGGCAGATCGACGCCCTTGCTAAAATACGGAACCTGCTGGAAGACCGGAACTGCCGGGTCAGAATCGTGGCCGACGAATGGTGCAACACCAAAGAGGACATCCGAGACTTTGCCGATGCCGGAGCCGGGCATATGATACAGATTAAAACACCGGACTTAGGGGGGATTCAGAACGTGGTGGAAAGTGTGCTTGAATGCAGGGAGCGGGGCGTGGAGGCCTACCAAGGCGGTACCTGCAACGAGACGGACATTTCCGCCCGTCTCTGCGTCCATGCCGGATTGGCCGCCCGGGCGGACCGTATCCTTGCCAAGCCGGGAATGGGTTTTGATGAGGGGTTTATGGTGGTGAAAAACGAAATGAACCGCACACTGGCTTTGTTGCGGGCTCTGCACAATTGATATAGGATACGAAAAGAATGACTGCAAAAAAATCACATCCAAAAGAGATTAAAATTCTCAGCCCTACCGGAATCTTGGGGTACGGATTTCCGCCTGAGTCCTTCAAGCGAGGCCTTGAGCACGACCCGGATTGCATTGCCGTGGACGGAGGTTCCACCGATCCCGGTCCGTACTATTTGGGCTCGGGTAAATCCTTCACATCCCGGGGCGGAGTCAAGCGGGACCTGCGGTACATTCTCAAGGCCGCCTTGAGCCGGAAGGAGAAGCGGATTCCCGTCATAATCGGTTCCGCCGGCGGCGCGGGAGCAAAACCCCACCTTGACTGGTGCGGGGATATTGTTACCGAAATCGCGGAGGAGGAAGGACTCCGGTTCAAACTGGCCTGTATTTACGCGGACATTCCGGCTCAGCAGGTCCGGGATGCCTTGGCCGCCGGAAAGATAAGCGCCGGTCCCTACGTTCCTGCATTAACTGACAATATAATAGAAGAATCTGTAAATATAGTCGGACAGATGGGTACGGAGCCCATTATTCGGGCGTTAGAAGCCGGGGCTGATGTGGTCCTGGCCGGCCGGGCCTACGATCCCGCGGTTTTTGCCGCTCTGCCTATCCTCCGCGGATTCGACCACGGTCTTGCCCTTCACATGGGTAAGATCCTGGAGTGCGCGGCCATCGCCGCTTCCCCCGGATCCGGGGCGGACTGCGCTTTGGGAACACTACGCCGCGATCTCTTCCGCCTGGAAGCACTGAACCCGGAACGGCGGTTCACAGCCGCCTCCACCGCCGCTCACACCCTATACGAGAAATCCGATCCCCTGCGCCTCCCGGGACCCGGGGGTATCCTTAATCTTGAAGCCGCGGAATTCGATGAAACCCCGGACGGCGCTTCGGAGGTACGGGGCAGCCGGTTCGAACCGTCCTCGCCGTACCGGATCAAGCTGGAGGCGGCCCGGCTCCGGGGGTACCGCACCCTTTGTGTGGCCGGTGTGCGGGATCCCATCCTTATCGCATCCCTGGACGAAGTGCTGAATACGGTAAAGAATCAGGTTGCCTCCTCCCTGGAAGCCGACGGCGTACGAGGCGAGGTCTACTTCCACGTCTACGGACGGGACGGCGTTATGGGACCGGCGGAGATCTCCGGATGGACAGCCCATGAGGCGGGAATAGTGATGGAAGCAGTGGCTGCGGATCAGGAACGGGCGGACGAACTCCTCGGAGCCGTCCGGTCTACCCTGCTTCACTACGGGTATCCCGGCCGGATAGCAACCGCCGGTAATCTGGCCCTGCCCTTCTCGCCGTCCGATGTCAGTATGGGTCCTGTTTACGAATTTTCCATTTATCATTTAATGGAAGCGGATCCGGAGGAGTTTTTCCGTCCGGAGATTATCGAACTAGGAGAATAGCATGAAACACCCCTTACGTGACGTGGCCATGGTTATCCGGAGCAAAAACGCCGGACCCTATGAATTGACCCTGGATGTGATCTTCCCGGGAACAGCGGAGTATCAGGCATGCCGGGATCAGAAGGTTATAAACCGGAAACGGATCGCGGCCGTTTATGGACTCCCGGCGGAAGAGGTACAGGAGCCCGTCTATTTTGACGCCGCAAGAGCGGTCAAGGTGACCATGCGCCGGATGCTGGTTTCAGGATCACCGGGAGACCGGGACGTATACGGCGCCCAGCAGCACGCGCCGCTATTGGAGTTTGAGATAGATGTATAGTTTCCATGAGCAGCCCCAGGTATACCGGGAGACTTTGGTTTACGCCACCTACTTCGCCCCACGGGGCCGGGCGCGGCTCTACATGCTGGCGGGACAGCTTTCCCAGCGGTACCTCTACCCCTCGGACCTTCTCATTGGGATTATCGGTACGGAAGGATCCGGAAAATCCACCCTCATCAAAGGACTCTTTCCCGGACTTGAATTAACCAACGATGATGACGGAGTCAACCTGCGGCCGGCGCCGATCTACAATTTTTCTCCGGAGGATTACTTTTCGGGCCACACCTTTCACCTGGATATCCGGTATGAACTCGCCTTCAAGCAGCGTTACGAATTAGTGGAGGCTATTAACGAGGTGATCAGTCATAAACGGCGGGTAGTAGTGGAACATTTCGATCTGATCTACAAGGATCTCGGGTACAACGCCCAGGTCCTCATCGGCATCGGCGAGGAAGTTATTGTGGCCAGACCGACCGTTTTCGGACCTTTTCCCGAAGCCATGAAATCCGTTATCGATAAAACAATCGCCTACCGCCGCATGGCCCATTCGGCGGAGGATATCACCTCCCTGATCCTCCTTAAGGAGTATAATTATAAACGCAGCATCCTCCATTCCGATGTCAAGCACGGTTTCGTTATTAATTTCCCTGACCGTCCGGATATCGATATAGCCGAATTGGAGGAGAAGGTAAATGCCTTTATTGCCGCGGATATTCCGATTCATCCCGCGGGAGAAGACCGGATCCGGATCGGTAAAGACGATATGTACTGTACCGGGACCCGGACGCATGTATCTTCTTCGGGGCAGATCGAACATTTCGCTCTTTTAAAAGATTATGTGTATCAGCCGATTACCGACGAATACATGCTGGTGGGCACTGTGGGAGAGCGGAAGGTGATAGACTTTGATGAACTGGCCGCGACCCCGGATTCCTGGTCTGTCGGCGGTCAGTCTCCGCCGAAGGAGGAGTAAATGGAACTCGGCCGCGACCGCTCTTTTTACCGAATAGAATTGCACAATGAAACCGAACACCTGAAAACAATCCGGGTTGCCGGCCGCTCCTTTATAACCGTCCCGCCTAAAGTCCTTGAAATTATGGCCGGGAGGGCCTTCCATGATTTAGCCTTTTACCTCCGGCCCGAAACGCTGGCCTCCTGGCGAAGAATCGTGGACGAAGACCCTTCGGCAAACGACGCCTTCACTGCCGCGTGTCTCCTTCGTAACGCCGCCGTCGCGTCCGCCGGTGTCCTGCCGCTCTGCCAGGATACCGGCACCGCGATTGTTTACGGACGAAAAGGGGAATCCGTGCTCACAGGGGGCAGCGATGCCGACGCGATTAGCCGCGGTACAGCCGCGGCGTATACCGATTTTAATTTACGCTATTCCCAAATGCTTCCGGTCGATATGTTTTCCGAAGAAAACAGCGGGAATAACCTGCCGGCTCAAATAGAGATCGAATCCTGTGCGGGAAATGAATATACCCTTCTCTTTATAGCCAAAGGGGGCGGTTCCGCCAACAAGACCGAACTTTTTCAATGCAGCAAGGCAATGCTGAATCCAGCCAAACTGCGGGTCTTTTTGTCGGAAAAAATACGCGCCTTGGGTACGGCGGCTTGTCCACCCTACCGGATAGCGGTTGTTGTGGGCGGTCTGTCGGCTGAGCACACCCTTAAGACGGTAAAACTCGCCTCGACAGGAGACCTGGACGGCCTTCCCGGTCCAAGTAATTCCGGTTCACCCGGCTACCGCGACCGGGTTTGGGAGGCCGAATTGATGTCGATGGCCGGGGAAACGGGTCTTGGGGCTCAATTCGGCGGCCGGAACCTGACGATGGGGGCCAGAGTGATCCGTCTCCCCCGGCACGCCGGGTCCTGCCCCATCGGCATCGGGGTAAGCTGCAGCGCGGACCGCAGCATGTACGGCAGGATCACCCCGGAGGGGGTCTTTTTGGAAGAACTGGTCCGAAATCCCGCGCCTTATCTTGAAGGACTTCCCGCCGACTTATCCCCAGGGGGCGAAACACAAGCCGTAGACTTGAACCTTCCCATGGAGTCTATCCGGAAACAACTGTCCGGTCTTAAACCGGGAACCTTCCTGCGCCTCAACGGTCCCCTCGTCCTGGCCCGTGATCTTGTGCACGCCCGGGTTCAGGCCGACATGGACTCGGGAGCTGAACTGCCCGGATACTTTACCGATCACCCCGTTTATTATGCCGGACCGGCCAAGACGCCGGAAGGCGCGGCCCTGGGCAGCCTTGGTCCTACAACTTCCCAGAGGATGGATCCCTACATACCCGCGTTTATGGCCCGTGGGGCTTCATTGGTCAGTCTTGGTAAGGGGCCCCGAAATGATAAAGTAAAGGAAGCGTGCAAACGCTGGGGAGGTTCTTATCTGGCCGCGGTGGGCGGCGCGGCAGCCTTATATTCAAAAGAATACGTGGTTTCCTCAGAAGTTATCGCGTACCCCGGGTACGGAATGGAGGCGGTCCGGCGGATCGAAGTGCGGAACCTCCCCGCTTTTATGGTGATAAACGATGGAGGGGATAGTTTGTATTAGTTT
>CAYLLE010000020.1:27442-39064 GCA_964384485.1 uncultured Spirochaetales bacterium
AATACGATGAACCCAGGCAACCGTAAAAAGCTGATAATTTTCGCCCTCTTCATATATATGGCAGCGCTTTCTCTATCATCAGACAATAAAGACGGGCAAGCCTCCCGTACAGAACAGGTACTCATCCTGCACTCTTATCACCGGCTGTTCCCGTGGACCGAGAATATAATGACAGGGATTCTATCCGAATTCGATAGAGCCGCGGTGGGGCTGGAACTTAGTGTGGAGTATATGGACACCAAACGTCATCCGCCGGAAAGGTTATACCCGCTGCTTTCACAGCTGTATCAGGGTAAATACGGTGAATCCAGTTTCGATGTACTGATATGTACAGACAATAATGCCTTGGATTTTGTCCTGCAATACCGCAGCAATCTATTTCCCGGGATTCCGGTGGTATTTGCCGGCATCAACAACTTTTCCAATTCCCTGCTTTGGGAAGAGGATTTACGGGAGTATCGGAAACCTTCGATATAGGGGGCACAATCAATCTAATATTATATCTGCATCCTGAAACTGAAGTGGTGGGGGTTATCAGCGACGTGACCCAATCCGACACAGCCAATCGCGCGCAATTAGAAACAATTAAACCGGATTATTCGGAGCATGTTTTTGTCGACCTGATCGGACTTCCGGCCCCGGAATTAACAGCAGCCTTGAAAAACTTGCCCGAGGAGAGTAATATTATTGATGAACCCGATTCCTTTTTCTATCGTTATAAGACCTACCTCCTTGAAGCCGGCGTAGTGGTGTCCCTATTATTTATTATCATCACCATACTTATTATAAGTACCCTGCATCGCAAACGTATCACGGTTCAACTCCGCAAAACAATCAAGGAAAAAGATTTTCTTATGCAGGAATTGAACCATCGGGTCAAGAACAACCTGGCCGCTATATCCTCACTCATCAACCTTAAGGATTCAGCCCTGGGCCGGGAGGCGGATTTAAGTGATATCCGGAGTCAGATTGATGCCGTACAAATTGTACATGAACTCTTGTACCGGTCCGGGGAGATCACCCACATCAATATTCGCCGGTACATCGAAGATCTTTTACGGAAGCTTTTCGATTCCTTTACCGATCGAGCAATAACAATCGAGAACCGGGCAGCAGAGGTGAGAATCCCAACCAAAGCGGCGGTTTCCATCGGTCTCATCATAAACGAGCTGGCCACCAACGCTATTAAGTACGGTTTTACCGATGAAGCAAAAGCACGGTTTACCGTAGCCTTTACCTCCGTTCCTGTAGAGAGGAACTACATCCTCACTGTAAGCAACACCGGTCAGCCCTTTCCTGCCGAGATTGATCTGAACCATCCGAACACCTTAGGCTTGCGGCTCGTCTCCGCGTTAGTACAGCAGCTGGAAGGCAATGTTGAATTGCAGCGTAAACCGAATCCGTTCTTCATCATCAGCATTCCCGCTGCCTCTGTGTCGTGATAAATAAAATCCATGGCATCTATGTAAACGGTACTCCCTTTAATCTAATATATAAGGTTTATTCTTGGTTGTGCGGATGATGAGATTGTCTGCCTGCTACCTTCGAACGTAATCGGTTAATTTCCGGGCTGTTTCGGGGAATGCGTGGAGCAGTCCGCTGTCCATGGTAATAAATGCAGTACCGAAATATTGCGATAGACTTATAAACTCGCAATCATACGCGGAGCAGCCGCTGTTATATGCCAGGCGTAATACTTCTGAAGGATCCGGGTTGTATTCCCGGCCGGAAAAAAGTGTTCCGGCTTCATAATAAATATGAAACGCGGTATGCAGCGGAATCATTCCGTTTCGCGCCATTACAGCAAGGACGTTTCTGAATTCGCACCTCCAAAGATAGGGGACAAGCCAACTGCCGTCCTTTTTAAGGAGCGCTTCGGCATCAGAAGAGTATTCGGTTGTTGTATACAGATAAACAATAACGTTTGTATCAACAACAATCATAATCTTCCGGACTCCTTCCAGTACCGGATTTGATCATCATTAATGATCGCGGAGGAGGTCAATCCCCGTAAATTAGCGGCACGTTCTAGTACCGTCTGGATATCCAGGGGATACGGTTCAATCGTCCGCTCCAATACCGCAAGTATTTCTCCGTTTATACTGCGATGATTACCCTCAGCTCGTTTTTTCAAGGCTGAGTAGAGCTCCTCCGGGATATTTTTAATGGTAATTGACGGCATAATCACACCTCCGTCTGCAGAACCGTTATGCAACCATTATGGTTGCGCTACATTGTTTTGTCAATAGCTGTTATAACAGGGCATCGGAGTTAAGATTATTTTAAGGTTTTTAATTTATGCTGATAATAAACAACTTCCAGTAGTAAAGGAGAATAAAAAATGCGTGTAATAAAATTGATTACAGCCATTGCAATTGTCATCCTGATTGCGGGATGCAGTTCGGATCCGGGAAAGGATCTGGCAATCGCGGATTTTCAGGCGGAATTTGTCACTACAACAGAAAATGGTACGACCTTAGGAAGCGTCGAACTAACCTGGGATCCCGAGGGAAATAATAAGAAAGTTTACAATTACAACCTCTATTATTGGCCGGAAGGAGACACCACTCCCAAACCGCTTATGACCAACGTCAACGACTCAAGCGGAGGATATACCTATAAACCGGGGAACGGCATGAAAGAAACTACCACTCTTTATTTTAAAGCGGAAGCTCTCTCTCTCAGCGGCAACCTAATTGGTGAAGAGGAAATTTCTGTAGATGTGGAAGCGGATGTTCATCCAAAGGCGCCGGTTCTTTCAGCAAGCAACATGATGAACAAAAACGGTATCGTTCTTAGCTGGCAGCTGTATGATCATGAAGATCTGACCGGTTTGAATCTGTACAGGAAGACTCTGGCTGATGAAGATTATACAAAGTTAGGCGGCGATTACCGGTATACCTCTGATGATGAGCATGGAGATGAAGACAATATTGTGGACGGTGAAACCTATCTCTACTATATGGTAGCATTATACGAAGACGGAAGCGAAGCCAAATCAAATATAGTAGAACATAAATTTGAGTACACTGAATATGAACCGGAAAGCACGGAAGTGGTTGCACCGGTCTTGAACGATTTTACCCTGGAGAATAATGACGGCTATCTGGAAATCACCATGGATTATGATAATGAGAACAGCCCTGTTGTGGATATCAAAGCTCACATCACCTTTAAACTGAACGACGTGGTCTACAAGTCGTTTTACTATGACGCGCCTTCCAGCACGTCCTCTGAAATATACAATAACCAGCTTGAAGACAACACCTACGATGTAGAACTGTACCTGGGTGCAGAGTACGGCAGCGAGGAAGTACCGTCGAATACACTTACAAAGGAAGATTTTACCGTGGACATAACAATAGACGGCGACGATCTTTTCTAGAAAATGTCCGCCCGGTCTTTTTTTTCCAAGCCCCGGCGCATAACAGCCGGGGCTTATTTTTCTATTTTCCTGCCGTCCCTTAAATAAACCACTGCTTTCCAGTGATCCTCCTGTTTTGTCTCAACCCCTTTGAAGAACCAGTTACTTTTGAAATTAACGGCGAACGGCTCATCGTAACAGGTATACACCGGTTCACCGTTACAATAAAAGTCTACAAAATCGATACCTTCAGGATAAAGACTCGCGAGCCTGATCCATCTTTGTCCTTCATGTTCCAGGTTCGGCTCCAAACCCTGCAGGTAGTATTGTTCTTCAAAAGGAACTGCAGACACACGTATTCCGATGGTTTCAGCCATTCTCCAGGCAAAAAAATAATCCTCCCCTTTGGTAACGCCCCAATCCGCGGGAGGTTCCTGCTTAGTCATGTTATTGTAGTATCCCCAGGATGAATGGGTTTTACCGGCTACTTTAAGCTGACCGACCGCCTGTGAGTCTTCATTACATACTACCGGTTTGCCGGAACTGAACTTCCTTGCCCTGCTGATCAGATTATACAGCTTCTGTCTGCTGCAGCCGTTCCCATGTATCAGAATCACATCACTGGCTTCACATACTTCCCTGTATAGATTGCCGCCCCCGGGACTGCATCCTACCGGCAGTCCGCCGGACTGCTCCTTGGCAATTTCAATCAATACCGCCATGCCTTCGGGCTGATGTATTATCGGGTGAGCCTTGTCCACATCCATTTCATTGCATACTTCTATAATAACATTTGAATACCTGTTTTCCTTCAAAAACCGGCTTGCGGTTCTGACAGCATTCGCCACGGCCCTCCCGTCATTTATCCTGTACACCTGGCCGGGATAGAAGTAACTCACAATTACAGCCATTCCGATTTTATCCGCCGCTCTGATAAGCTTATCCATCCTTGCAGCATAAGCAGGATCAAGGGTAAGACCGTCTCCGCCGAATGGATTATTTTCGATGGTTCTATTGTCCGTTGTAAAGCAGGGTCCCCCTCCCTGGAAACCTACGGTAAAAGCCCTTAACCCGTACGAATACCATTCCGGCAGCGCGTCAATCAGTTTCTGAGTGTTTTCCTCAGGATCAAACCTGATGCCGAATCGGTTAAATCTTTCGGGTTCCGCCTTGTCGTCAAAGATCCCCTGGATAAATCTCGCGTTCATTAAAAGACCATGGACTTCTTCCCTGGTTCCCGCGATATCGGCGTATACCTTTTTGCCGTTTATAAAAAAATCTTCGCCCGCGATTTTCAGTTCTGTTTTTCCCATAATCAGCACCTCTTGTATATTCAATTCCTGTTTATCATTTTCAAAATGATTGTTTGTGAACACAAGTACAGGTTTCCTCATTACAACTTCCTTACCGTGTCACCGGGTATAACAGTCCCCGAAAGAACCCGGGACGGAAACGGAGCATTTCCTAATCGGATTTTTTCTATCAGCATCCTTACAACCGTCCGCCCCATATCAAAATCGGGTTGGAGTATCTGACCCGGTGTAAAGGGAAGATCACTCCGGGATACGGCAGGAGAAAAGCCTATGATGGAAAGGTCGTCCGGGACGCGGAGTCCCAGTTCAAAGGCTGCTTCCCGAAACCAAAGGGCATGATCCAAGGAATATCCGATTACAGCGGTGGGCCGGGGATTCCTCCGCAAAAGACCGACCGCCCATTCGAGCTGGACCCGGCTGTTCGGAGCTGTCCGGGGCGGAGGCATCACGATATACGGTTCGAGATTTCCGATTCCATCCAGATATCCCCGCCGACGGTCCCGGACGCTATAGTGGTCCGGCCCATCCCTGAATCTATCCAGGTAAAGAATGCGATCATGTCCCAAATCAACGAGAAGATTCACCGCCTTTAAGGCGTCGCCGTAATCGTCAAAAAGAACCGCATCCGTTTTACGTTTAACATTTATCCATACCGCGGGAAGCTTCCATCTGTCCAATGCTGTCAGCAGGGCATCCGGGGCTTCCACCGCATACGAAATGGCCATTCCGTCAACCATCCAATCCTCTATCAAATTCGGCAGCGTATCAGCTTCGGCTGCCATATCTTCCGGAATTTGCCCGATGGTTATGTGATAGCCGGTTTTAGCAGCCTCTTCCAGCATTCCCCACTCCGACGATTGATTCAGGGCACCGGCATATGCTTTACTCGAGCTCAACACCCCGAAAGCGCGGTACGAACCGCGTCGCATTGCCCGTGCTCCGGCATGAGGCCGATACCCCATCTCCGCGGCGATATCACGAATCCGTTGGGCCCGGGCCCGGGCATCGGCACGCACGCCCTTTTCGTTCTGACGGAGAGCATTCGTCACCGTCCTCGGGGTCACTCCCGCGGCTTCCGCGATATCTTTTACCGTTGCGGTATCAGGTAACATGGTTCTTCCCCCGCCCTAAGGGTAACCGTGCCGTTGGAAGCAGGGACCTCCTCCCAGGAACGTCCGTATAGATCGGATAGGATTACGGGACCACCGCTCACCGAAACCCGTACCGGCACAGGATCAAGCCAGGGCTGCCACAATTTGGATCGGCCTTTGGAAAGATCGTTTCTGTATGTCCATACCACCGTGACATTGGGCCCCTTCGGATTACCCAGCCGGTAGGCGAACACCCCCAGCTGGTCTGAATACTCAATCAACTCCGCGTTCACCGGTGTGACTCTTCGGTAATCTACATCTCTGATGTGATTCCCCAAGACCGAGACAGCTACCCAGTACAGCGTCGGCGTATTCCGGTATAACCATCCCTGATGCAGGTAGGCGTAAGTTCTGGAAACTCCTTCCGCCATCAGCATCACCATTCCGGCCACAAACTCTGCCGCCCCCCGGAATTCACTCACCTTCCGCCACCCTTCCCGGGAAATCCAGGGAAACCTATCGTCGGGCACTCCCGCCTGCCGATAGTGTTGGTCCACTTCCTCCTGCCGGGGTATTCGCCCTTGCTGCCTGGGAAACGTGTCGATTCCGCACTCAGAATTATGTATCGGATGCTTATAATTAAGACGTTCCACCGGACTCCTCAGCATGGCCGCGTGTTTCGGTAAATTGTTCACCGGTGATTTAATCTGATAGCTGTGCATCTCTTCATAGAAATGACCGCTGACAACATCGATATATTCCAAGATTCCAGCAGCAACAACATCTTCCACAAAAGCTTCATGATGTCCGGCACTGACACAGATTCCACCAACTTCTATCGGCGGGGATGCTTTATCAGCCACCTCCCGGAAAATCTTTGCCATCTCCACCAGCCGGGAATATGAGCCTTGATACCGTTGAAATGTGTTAGCCTCATTCCACAGCTCCCATCCCGCCAAGGTTCCGGAACCGTCGTCGTATCGATTCCGCATTGCCTCAAGGTAAGTCCTTAGATATTCCAGATCGTCAGGAGGATAGGCGGTAGCATTCCTGCTCCACTCCATCTGCACCTTTCCGCGGGAAGTTGTCCACACTGGTGCTCCGTCGGACGCGGTCAGCATTTTCATACACGCGGATTTCGCTGCCGAATAAGCTCTGTCCAGCGGGGCCCAGCGGTAGACACCCGGTTCCGGATTCAGATCAGGCCACATCGCAAAATACCTGCACCACTTAAAACCCGGCAGGGGAACAGGATCTTTATCAGTTATATGAATGGCAAGAGGCCAATCATCCTTTAATAAAGCGCTTTCTGCCGCCGGTGCATAGGCAAAGTACCGTTCCACGGACTCACAGCCGGGCAGGGAAAAAACACACCGATAACTCCCGTTCTTTACGTCCGGACAAAACTGATACGTATTCTCCCCGTTCATCCCGGGTTCAACTATGTGGTCTTTCCGAGATCCGTCTATAAGGTCATGGACTTGGCAGCGGAGTTCCACGGCATCAGCTTTTGCGGTAACCGCGAACTGAACCGGACAAGCGGGGCTGAATGCGTTATGGGGTTCGGGAGTTTCTATTTGGAAAGAACTTTCCGGTGAAGACGAGGGGTTCATTTTTCTTCTCCTTTAACTTGCAACGTGGAAAATTATAGACCGGAATACTTCGGCAGTCAATGAAAAAACGAGGCACAGCAGAATAAATAAAAAATGTATGCAGGATACTTGAAATTGAAATCAACACACGGGTTTCACCAGGTTTGTCCGGCATGGCCCATACATCAGATACTCATCCTCATCTTGTCCCAATTGAAATATGCTTCTTTCCTCGGTTTTCAAATTCTACAATATTTCCAGAGTATGGGAAAAAGGTGTTCGGAAGGTGAGGTAGAGGGTGAAACTGCCGGTATCCTGCGGTTCCCCTCCCCTCATTTCTTCCGCATAATTATGCGCGGAAGCGCCGCCTCTGAGGGTAAGCGAATCTCCCTTAAGGTGGTAGGAAACCTGCTTCCCCGAGAAGATGGCGCTGCCGCCGGGTATCCCCCGGACAGAGAGCCCTTCGCCCCGCAGAATTCCGCCGGGGGTAATGATGAGTTCCAACTTGCAGAGTACTTCCTCTGTTCCTTTCCCGGTTACATGAAGCCGCGTCCCCTTCTTCCGGGGTTCAACTTCCATCTCGATAATATAATCCTGGAGGTTTACCTTTTCTCGTTTTGAATGATCAATCTCCTCCCAAACGGTAGTAGCAGGGGCTTCTTTAAGGGGACGAATATATCCCCAGCGGCACTCGTACCGAAGGGCAAAACCCTCTCCCTCCGGCTTTATATTCTCTGCCGTAAAGCGTCCCTTCGTACCAAAAAATGTTCCGGCAAAACGGGCATGAAGGGCAATTCCTCCCCTTTGATATTTCAGAAAGACCGTGTTTTTACTGAGAATACTAACTGTCTGGTTTCCGCTCCGGATCCTTGCTATTCCGGTTACGGGATTGTAATGGCGGTAGGAAAAATCAGGTGCCGCGCTTTTATATTCTTTCTCCTTTAATTCGGGCTGTAATAAAAAAAGATGCAGTCCTCCGGGAGTGTTTCCGCGGTTCAAACTGGAACGGAAAATGTAGTCTGCCATCCAGGAATAATGCGGGTCTTCCGCGGCCAGGCATAAAAAATTGTCATAATATTGCAGCGGATAGGTAAGGGTCCCGTAATCCTGACGGCGGCTGGTAAGGGTATAAAGAGAATCATCCGGTTCAATATAATAGACAAGGGAATTGAGATTTTTCCGTACAGGATCCAGCAGCTCCGGCTGCTCCAGTTCCCGAGCCGTCATAATCAGGCTGCGGTTTACAATATGGTTGTATACTCCTACCGACCGCTCCGTATATTCACCGTATTCATTACAGTCAATCCCTTCTCCAAGATAGGTAAGAGCTTCTTCCTTTAACCGTTCATCTTTGGTGACCCGGTAGGCGAGACTCAGAGCTGATGCCATTACCCAGCGGTGATTGGGCGTATGAAACCCGCCGGTACGCATTCCCTCTCCGCCCCGTTCAATATACCGATAAAGCAGATCCCGGGCTTCTTCAGCAGCGCCGTCATTATCCAGATTGAGTAACCGGTAGGCGGGCACCGCGTTCTGCATGCTGAAAGCCATGGTCGCGGCACAATGATAATTGGTAGTCATAAGATCGATGGTGCCGTCGGAATGCTGTTTCTGTAAGGAGAACGTTAGAAAAAGTACAATGTGTTCTAAAAGAGTACGGTCATGATAATATATCGAGTCCCGGCAGGTGTAGAGACTTACCAACCGGAACGCCTGGGCTATACTGACTCCCGGCTCAGCATACCCCTGCTCCTCATGCCGGAAGCCGCCGAACTCCCGGTCTTCGGTATCATGTACCTGCCGTGCGGTTATCCGCGGCACCACTGTTTCAGCTTGTCTTACCATGTGTTTGTAATGATCTGTGAATTTCATATCACTGTACCATACCATTTAGCAGCGGGGCCGGCAATTACCAATTGATCAAGTCATAGGTATCATCATCAATTCTGATTGTAATAGTCTTACCCATATAATTCTCCTGCCTTCAATTTTATTCTTTTGTTTGCAAAATGCCTTTATGTATAAAATTTTCTCAAGCTATATTTTTTTCCGATAAAAATATAAAGCAAATTTTAATGCTAAATTGTCTGAAAACTCAGGCATTAATTGAATAATTTTTTTATATAAAATAAAATCTAATGCAGATTTATGAACACTGAAGCATTTTGAGAAATCCACAACAGCACCATTTTTATAGCTAAGGACGTCCTCTGAAATATACAATAACCAGCTTGAAGACAACACCTACGATGTAGAACGGTACCTGGTCTCAGAGTACGGCAGCGAGGAAGTACCGTCGAATACACTTACAAAAGAAGATTTTACCGTGGATATTACAGTAGACGGCGACGATCTTTTCTAGAAAATGTCCGCCCGGTCATTTTCATCCAAGCCCCGGCGCATAACAGCCGGGGCTTTTCCGTCAGATACTTTCAACCTTGGCATAGCTGTGATCGCTTACGAAATAATGCATAAGACAGCAGTCATCGAGACGCGGCTTTGCGCGAATATTGAACTCAACTACGTCTCATCTCCACGCGTCAGTTAGGATCCCGCCAGCGGTCCGGTAATAATGACTATCTAAATGAAAGAATCCTTTTTCCGTTTCGGTCCAGCGGGAACCTGCATATGGATGTTTTGCCATCATTTTTTGCCAATTTTTGTAAAACTGGGCACCGTTCGATTCTATGGAACCTGTTTTTTGCCCGGGCAGCGCAGAAAGACGAGCGGCAATGTTTTTATTCCACTCTACAAGTTCCGGGATACAGGTGGAATCTGCCACGTAACACGGCACATTTCTATCAAAGGCAGCCTTTCCCATCCGCAGACTCATGCTCAGTGTTTTACCAGCGGGTTTTAGTGTAATGGCGCCGTAGCCTTTATCAATTTTTTCGAACACATCTGTCACACTGTGGAGTGATTCATCGGCTGATATGCGGACCGGTAGTTCCGAAACATCCTCATGCATCTCTTCAGGAAACGGCTCTTCCAATACGGCGATCTGCTCCAGCATACCAAGATCAGCAGCATAATCAAGTAAATTTTGTATTGCACTCTTGGATTCGTAACGACCATTTGCGTCCAGATAATATGCAATTTTCCCGTTCTCAGTATAAGGTGTTTGATTTTCTCTGGTGACATCAAAAATTTTTTGTATCCTCTGCTTGTCTTTCTCCAGCATTTCCTGTTGGGAACCGGCCTGCCCAATTTTAATTTTTACAAAATAATGCCCATCCTGAACCAGCTTTCTTATTTCATTCAATGGGAAAGTGTAAGTAATTAGCGGAATACACACTAACTTTTTTTGGTGTGATGAAAACGCGGGAGAATACGTTGCCGGCAGCAGTGCATCAAATTCTTGGATATTGTTTTCCAGCGCGTAAAGTTTCCATAAGGCGTTATCCAGCGAGATCAGCGAATTAAGGGCGAAGGTTTGGCGTAAATTTTCGTTGCCCGTGATTCGTTTACCGTACGAGTAGATATGAGCAACCAGCTGATCCAAAATCGCAAGCGGTGAAGATCCTGCCATTCCTACGGATACCCTGGCCGCTTCCTCAGCCAACGCAGTCATTAATATATTTCCGCCGGTCTCAGAATACGCGGCAAACACCGCTGGATCGGACCACAAGATAGCGGCGCTTCCAATCCCAGTTACCTCTGCCCCTGTATCGGAAACCAGCGTTGTCTGAATAATCCACTTTTCGGTAAATTGTCCAGCTTTGAATGTAAATGGCCGCACCAACGGTTCACGCCGAATGTCTATATCATAAGATTTTATTTTCATTTTTGATACTTCTCCGCCCGACCCGTCTTTTTGTATCCATAAATGCTGCAGATAATAAAATTTCTTTCCGGCATTTGTCCCTTCCTTAAATGTAGTTGTTTTCCAGCAAAATTCGCTTTATGAGCCTATAACTCAATTATACTTATTTCAACATGGATGTTTGTCCATAGAAAGCCGCTAAACCTATTTTTTAAATTGCCGGGCCATCAATTTAGCCGTTGAATAATACACGTGAAATGATCTAAAAAGATGTATAGACACATTTATAAGGAGAGTATTATGACCAAAAATTCTCCGGATTTAAAACCCCGCACCGACTGGCTGTCCGCGGCGGCAATAGCGGCAATCGCTGTCAGCTTTACCGTCGCGCTGCACGAAGGCGTTCATGCTCTTGCCTGTGTTTTAGTCGGCGGAGATCTTCAAGTTTACACTGCTCTGGCAGTAAACGGGGAAACCAGAACAATATTCCAGGAAAAAG